>JBJTFE010000274.1:0-3040 GCA_046093265.1 Phenylobacterium sp.
CCGTCGATGAAGTTGGGGCCGGTCAGCCCGCCGGCGCCCCGGCCGAACCGGCGCCCGGCCTCCAGCCCCTCGGCGATGGCCTGGGCTTCCTCGGGGCCGAAGCGAGCGGGGTCAAAGGCCTCCAGGCCGAGGGGCGCCATCCGCGCCAGCATCCGCCCGTCGGAGGCGAGGGGCGGGTTCATCCGCATGAGCTCCGCCGCCGAGGCCAGATAGTCCCGCCAGTCGGCCGAACGGCTGGCGAAGACCCCGGGGTCCGGAACCGCCGGCCCCTGCATGGACAGGCCTGTCTGCACGGCCTTGGCCGCCGCGGCGTCCTGCGGACCGGTCACCAGGATCCGGGCCAGGGCCCAAACGTGCCGGGTCGGGGAGCGCAGCACCCGCGGCCCCGGCTCAGCGGCGTCGCCCGGGCCGACGAGGGTGAAGGTCCCGCCCTCCCCGCCCGGGGTGCGCGTACCCAGGAGGGCGAAGGTGTTGCTGTAGGCGTCCATGAACTGGACCGAGAGGTAACGGTCGCCGGAGGGCGGCAGGGTCAGGGTCACCGGTCCCGCCGACAGGTCCACCTAGGCGGTGGAGTAGAAGGTGTCGTTGTTGGGCGTCGTCACCTTGCGGGCCGTGTGGTCGGCCAGGTTGCGCATGTGGCCGAAGGTGTTCATCGGCGAGCCCGCCACCATGCCCCGGCTGCGGGTGGTGGCGATCTCGATCAGCGGCAGGGTGAAGACATAGGCGGCGCGGGCGGCCTCGCGGAGGGCGTTCAGGTCGGTCATGGCGTTTCCTTCAGGGTTCCGGCGCGCTGGCGCGCGATCTTCTCCAGCACTCTGCCCCGACCCCGGGACAGGGCGGTGATGACGCCGCGGAGTGTGCGCACCTCCTGCTCGCTGAACCGGGCCCGGCCGAGGGCGGCGCGCAGGTTCTGGACCATGGAGGGCTTCTTCTCGGGTGGATGGAAGAAGCCGGCGGTCTCAAGCTCGGTCTCGAGGTGTCCGTAAAGGCCCATCAGGCTGGCGGCGTCGGCGGGCTCGGGCCCCGGTCGGAAGATCGCCGGGGCGGCGGAGTCCAGGCGCATCCGCCATTCATAGGCCAGGAGGATGACCGCCTGGGCGAGGTTGAGCGACCGGAACCGGGGATCCACCGGCAGGGTCACGACGGTCTGGCACAGGGCGATGTCGGCGGTCTCCAGGCCAGCCCGCTCGCCCCCGAACAGCAGCCCCGTACGCTGGCCCTGCGCAGCCTCGCCATGGGCCAGCTCAAGAGCGTCCCTCGGGGTCAGGACCGGAAGCTGCAGCTCCCGGGGACGGGCGGTGGTGGCCTGGACAAGGGCCAGGTCAGCAATGGCGTCCGCCACCGTGTCGTAGACGCGGGCGGCGTTCAGCGGCCAGTCCGCCCCCGAGGCCGCCGCCCAGGCCCGCTCCTGCGGCCAGCCGTCCCGGGGGGCGACCAGCCGGAGGTCGGTGAGCCCGAAGTTCGCCATGGCCCGCGCCACGGCGCCTATGTTCTGGGCGAGTTGAGGGCGGTCGAGGATGATGGCGGGGGCGACAGGGTCCATGGCCGCCCTTTTCAGGCCTCGGGAAGGCGCGCGCAAGCGCAAGGCGTCGCCTCAGCCTTTGCGCTGCAGAGGGGGGCGGGTATAGCAGTTGGGAATCCTGCTGTTTCCCTGAGGAGTGCGAGTCCGTCATGGCCAAGATCAAAGTCGCCAACCCTGTCGTGGACCTCGACGGGGACGAAATGACCCGCATCATCTGGCAGTGGATCAAGGACAAGCTGATCTTCCCCTACCTCGACATCACCCTCGACTACTACGACCTGGGGATGGAGTACCGGGACGCCACGGACGACAAGGTGACCATCGAGTCCGCCGAGGCCATCCAGCGGCACGGCGTCGGCGTAAAGTGCGCCACCATCACCCCGGACGAGGCCCGGGTGAAGGAATTCAACCTCAAGAAGATGTGGAAGTCGCCCAACGGCACCATCCGCAACATCCTCGGCGGCGTGGTCTTCCGCGAACCGATCATCTGCCGGAACGTCCCGCGGCTGATCCCCGGCTGGACCCAGCCCATCATCATCGGCCGCCACGCCTACGGCGACCAGTACCGGGCCACCGACTTCCGCGTCCCCGGCAAGGGCAAGCTCACCATCAAGTGGACGGGCGAGGACGGCCAGGAGATCGAGCACGAAGTGTTCGACTACCCCGGCTCGGGCGTGGCCATGGCCATGTACAACGTCGACGAGTCGATCCGCGAGTTCGCCCGCGCCTCCCTCGCCTACGGCCTGCAGCGCAACTACCCGGTCTACCTCTCGACCAAGAACACCATCCTCAAGGCCTACGACGGGCGCTTCAAGGACATCTTCTCCGAGATCTACGAGGCCGAGTTCGCCGCCCAGTACAAGGAGGCGGGCCTGACCTACGAGCACCGCCTGATCGACGACATGGTCGCCTCGGCCCTGAAGTGGAACGGCGGTTTCATCTGGGCCTGCAAGAACTATGACGGCGACGTCCAGTCCGACCAGGTCGCCCAGGGCTTCGGCTCGCTGGGCCTGATGACCTCGGTGCTGCTGACGCCCGACGGCAAGATCATGGAGGCCGAGGCCGCCCACGGCACCGTCACCCGCCACTTCCGCCAGCACCAGAAGGGCGAGTCGACCTCCACCAACTCCATCGCCTCGATCTTCGCCTGGACCCGGGGCCTGGAGCACCGCGCCAAGCTCGACGGCAATGAGGCCCTGGCCAGGTTCGCCCACACCCTCGAGCGGGTCTGCGTCGAGACGGTCGAAGCCGGCTCCATGACCAAGGACCTCGCCCTGCTGGTCGGCGACACCCAGGGCTGGCTGACCACCGAAGGCTTCATCGACAAGGTCGCCGCCAACCTCGACAAGGCCCTCGCGGCGGGCGGCGCCCCCCGCGCAGGCGCCCCCGCCGGCCCGCGTCGGGGACCACCTCCCCCGGACTTGGGGGTGTATTGACCGGTGGTTAATTGCTCCACCTCTGGGGGAGCTCCGCGCGACGCGGGGTGCGGGGGGTGCACCGGCCTCTCCGAAGACCCCC
>JBJTFE010000275.1:0-6238 GCA_046093265.1 Phenylobacterium sp.
GTCTGGAAGTGCGCCTGGCCGGTTTCGATGTCGATGTGCCGATCCTCGCCCGGTCGGTAGATGTTCTGGAACAGGGCGAACCGGTCGAACCGCATCTCGAACCCCTGGGTCGCCAGGTACCGGGCGAAGCCTTCCATGAAGAGACCCAGCACCTCATCGACATCAACAATGATCAGCGGCCGCTGTCCGCTGACGCCAAGAGCCTTCAGGTCCGGAGGCGGGTGATCTGGCGAGGTGAAGGTCATGAATGTTGCCCAGATAACGGAAGCTTAAGGATATCCGTGGGATAGGTCTTGCTGGAAAGTGTTCCCCGCTCACCTCGGGACCCAAGTGCAGGACGGTGAAAGAATGGCCAAGAAGGTCCTCATCGTCGAGGATAACGAGCTGAACATGAAGCTCTTTCACGATCTGCTCGACGCTCAGGGCTATGAGACGCTCCAGACCCGTGAGGGTCTGGAAGCCTTGTCCCTCGCCCGCGAACAACGCCCCGACCTGATCCTGATGGACATCCAGCTCCCGGAGATTTCCGGCCTGGAGGTCACAAAATGGCTGAAGGCGGATGATGAACTTTCCTCCATCCCGGTCGTGGCCGTCACCGCTTTCGCCATGAAGGGCGACGAGGAACGGATTCGGCAGGGGGGCTGTGAGGCCTATATATCGAAGCCGATCTCCGTCTCGGGCTTCCTGGAGACGATCCGCCAGTTGCTGGACTAGGTCATGACCGCCCGCATCCTGATCGTGGATGACGCCGAAGGGAGCCGTCGGGTCCTCGAGGCCAAGCTGACCGCAGAGTACTATCAGGTGACCACCGCGGCGGATGGGGCGAGCGCCCTGGAAATCGCCGCCCGGGAGCCGCCGGACATCATTCTGCTGGACCTCATCATGCCGGGTCTGGACGGTTTGCAGGTCTGCAGGATGCTGAAGGCCGACGAAGATCTCCGTCGTATTCCCGTCGTGCTGCTGACCGCCCTCGACAGCCGTGAGGCGCGTCTGGAGGGGTTTGAGGCGGGGGCGGACGAATTCCTGTCCAAGCCCATCGATGACCTTGTCCTGTTCGCCCGACTGCGCAGCCTCGCACGCCTCAAGGTCATGATCGACGAGCTTGGCGAACACGAGGAAGGCAGCCGCAGGATGGGTGTGACGCCGATGACAAGCGCTCGGCTGGGCGCCTCGGCGGGCCGAATCCTCGTGGTGGATGATGATCGGACGGAGGCCCAGGCCCTGGCCGAGGACCTCTCCATCGAGCACCGGGCGGTGATCGAGACGGATCCTGAGAAGGCCCTTGTCTCCGCCCGGGGACCCGTCGACCTTGTGGTGATCAATATCGCGAGCCGCAGCTTCGACGCCCTGCGGCTGGTCGCCGGGTTGAGGTCTGGCGAGCACTCGCGTCAGGCCCCGATACTCGCCGTTGTCGATCCCGACGACCGCGGTCGCCTGCTCAGGGCCCTGGACCTTGGCGTCAACGACCTGCTGCCGAAGCCCTTCGATCCGCTGGAGCTTCGGGTCCGGGTTCGGGCCTTGATCCGCCGCAAGCGATATGCCGATTATCTCAGGGTTTCGGTGGCCCAGTCCCTGGAGTTGGCTGTCATCGATCCCCTGACTGGACTGAACAACCGCCGGTACATGATGGGTCAGCTGGACGCCCTGTTCGAGCGACTCGCCCCCGGGATCGAGCCGGTCGCTCTTCTGATGCTCGACATTGATCACTTCAAGCATGTCAACGACACCTGGGGTCATGTCCTGGGCGACGAGGTTCTGCGGGAGGTGGCCGTTCGCCTCGCCGCCAGCGTCCGCGCCATCGACCTGCCCTGCCGTTACGGCGGAGAGGAATTCGTGGTCGTCATGCCGGCCACGCGCCTGAGCGGTGCGGCGCGGGTCGCCGAACGTATCCGCGAGGAGATCTCCGGCAAGGTCTTCGTCTCTGGCGACCGGGAGATTCCAGTCTCGGTCTCATTGGGCGTCTCCGCCAGCGACGGCGACGATGATCGCCCGGAGTCCCTGCTTCGCCGTGCCGACGAGGCGCTCTACGAGGCCAAGTCCGCCGGCCGCAACCGGGTGGTGATCCACACTCCTCGGAGTTGAGTCGAGGCTGCCCGCAAACGAAAAACGCCCGGCCAATGCCGGGCGCCTTCATGTTCGGAGGCCTTTGACGGCTTACTTGATCTTGCCTTCACGGAACTCCACGTGCTTACGCGCAATGGGGTCGTACTTCTTCAGGACCAGCTTCTCGGCCATGGTCCGCGCGTTCTTCTTGGTCACATAGTAGAACCCGGTGTCGGCCGAAGAGTTCAGCTTGATCTTGATGGAGGCGGGCTTCGCCATGGTCGGTCCTCGCGGGGCCGGTCACGCCGGCAGGGTTCGTAAAGAGCGGCGGAAAATACGAATCCCCGGCGCAAAGTCAATGTGCCTAGAGTTCCCGCGGCCGGGCGGGACCCATGCGGAAGCGCATGTAGGGAATGGGCCGGTCCGGATTGTCCAGCCGCTCGCGGGTTTCCTGGATCACGGCGCGGGTCACAGTGGGCAGGGGCAGTTCGAGGGCCTCTTCCAGCTCGAACCAGGCGATTTCCTCCAGCTCGCCGCAGTCGGGCTGGCGTTCCAGGCTGACCAGACGTTCGGCGTCGGCCATCAGGAACCAGGTGTCGAAGCGCTTGCCGACGTTTGGCGGGGTGACCGCCCGATAGATGATGGACAGGGCTTCCAGGTCCGGCTGTACGCCCTGTTGCAGGAACTCCCGCCAGGGGCCGGCGATCGGCCGCGGCTCCGTGGGGCGCCCCAGCAGCAGGCCCGCCTCTTCCCAGGTTTCGCGTATGGCCGCCTTGCCCAGGGCGCGTCCCTTGGTCAGCGGCATGTAGGTTTCGAACTTGCCCGCGACCTCGGGGCGAAGGTCCGTCGCGGCGGGAGCGCGGAAGTCCGCCCGGTCGATCCGGCCGCCCGGGAAGACCCAGAGGTTGGGCATGAAGTTGTGCCCACCATGCCGCTTGCCCATCAGGACACGGGGCTTCCGCCCATCCCTGCGGATGATGAACAGGGTGGCGGCGTTGCGCGGACGGACGGCCTTGGCGCCCTCAGGACGCATGGGCGTGCGTTCCACGGCTCGGTTCGGTTGGAGTGTATCGCTCATGGGTGGAGTTTAGGCCCTGCCGCCCCCTCCGCAAGCGCGACCTTGCGGAACCCGGCCGGTCGCCGTCACCGGCGCTTGCCCTTCCGGACCCCGGGGGGAGGCCCGCCCCTGCGCCGGGCGTCCACCGCGCCCGGGCGCCGGGAGCCGCGCCCGCGGGGCGGGGGCGGCGCGCCCTGGACCGGATCGCTCAGCATGTCGAACAGGAGACCGCCGGTCACCGGCGTCGCCTCCACCAGCCGCACCTCGACCGGCAGGCCCAGGGGCCAGTGCGCGCCAGACCGCTCGCCGACCAGGGCGTGGGCCGTCTCGTCGTGGACGAAGAACTCGCCGCCCAGCCGGGAGATCGGGACCAGCCCGTCCGCCCCCGTCTCGTCCAGCCGGATGAACAGGCCGAACCGTGTCACGCCGCTGATCCGTCCGGTGAAGGTCGCGCCGACCCGGTCCGCCAGGAAGGCGGCGACATAGCGGTCTATGGCGTCGCGCTCCGCCGCCATGGCCCGCCGTTCCGCCGCCGTGATCATCTCGGCCGTGCCCTTCAGCTGGGAGATGTCGCGATCGGTCAGCCCGTCCTCGCCCAGGCCCAGGGCGCGGATCAGGCCCCGGTGGACGATGAGGTCGGCGTAGCGGCGGATCGGCGAGGGGAAGTGGGCGTAGCGATCGAGGTTCAGGCCGAAGTGGCCGATGTTGTCGGTATCGTAGATCGCCTGCATCTGGCTGCGCAGGACGACCTCGTTGATGATCGCCGCGCTAGGGCTCTCGCGTGTTTCCGCCAGCAGGCGGTTGAACCTCTCCGTCCGCGGCGCCTCGCCCTTGGACCAGGGCAGGCCCAGTGTGGCCAGGAAGTCGGCCAGGGCGTGGACCTTCTCAAGGCTCGGCGTGTCGTGCACCCGGTAGATCAGGGGGGTTTTCCGGGCCTCTAGGGTCTGCGCGGCGCAGACATTGGCCTGGATCATCATCTCCTCGATCAGCTGGTGGGCGGGCAGGACGGCGCGGGCGCCGATCGCGGCGATTCCGCCCTCGGGATCCATGATGATGCGGCGTTCGGGGCTCTCGATCGCCAGGGGCGAGCGCCGTCTGCGGGCCTCCAGCATCACCGCGTAGGCGGCGTAGAGGGGTTCCAGCACCCGCGCCATCAATGGGCCCGTCACTTCGTCCGCCCGTCCCTCGATCGCCGCCTGGGCCTGCTCGTAGGACAGCTTGGCCGCCGAGCGCATCAGGCCCCGGACAAACCGGTGGCCGGTCTTCCGCCCCGAGGCGTCGAACACCATCCGGACCGCCAGGCAGGCCCGGTTCTCGCCGGCCCTCAGGCTGCAGAGGCCCGCCGAGAGCCGCTCGGGCAGCATGGGCTCCACCCGGTCGGGGAAGTAGACGCTGTTGCCCTTCTCCCGCGCCGTCCGGTCAAGGGCCGAGCCCGGGCGGACATAGGCGGCGACGTCGGCTATGGCGACCCAGACGATCCACCCTCCCGGATTGGAGGCGTCGCCGTCGGGCTCGGCGAAGACGGCGTCGTCATGGTCCCGGGCGTCGGGTGGGTCGATGGTGACCAGCGGAATGTCGCGCAGGTCCTCCCGGCCCTTGAGGTCCGGCTCCCGGGCCGCCTCCGCCTCCACTTCCGCCGCCTCGGGAAAGCCCGTCGGGATGCCGTGGGCGTGGATGGCGATCAGGGAGGCGGCCCGGGGATCGTCCTCCCGACCGACCCGTTCCAGGATCTCCCCGCGGTGCAGGCCGAAGCGCCGGGCGCCGGGCGTCAGGCGCGCCACCACGAGGTCGCCGTCGCGAAGGTCCGCCGGGCCGGCGCCCTCGATCAGGACCTGGTCCCGTGAGCGCCGGTCCACGGGCTCCACCCGGACCTGACGGGCCGACTTGCGCACCACGCCCAGCACCCGGTGGACGGCGGCGCCCAGACGCTTGATGAGCCGGGCCTCGATCTCTCCGGCTTCCGTCCGCGCGAACCGGACCAGCAGGCGATCGCCCATTCCGGGAGCCGAGGTGGTGGCTTCAGCGGGATCCGGCGCCAGGCGCACAATAGGAAGGTCGTCGCCCTTGGTCAGGCGCACCATGAGCTCCCCGTCCGGATCGCGCTCGACCACGTCGACCACGCCGACGGGCGGCAGTTCGCCGGGCAGGGCCATCCCCCTGCGGCCGCGCCGGCCCAGGGCCCCGGTGTCCTGCAGGTCGCGCAACATGTCCCGCAGGGCGATGCGGTCGGCGCCCTTCAGCCCGAACGCCCGGGCGATGTCGGACCGGTCGGCCTCCCCGGACTCGCGGATGAAGGCGAGCAGGGTTTCGCGGTCCGGCAGGCCCTGGGGCGGACGGCTTCCGGTTCGGGGCGCGCCGTGGGGCCGGCGGGGCGGGCGGGGTCTGGCCATGCGGGCAGGTTAGACCGGTTCTCAGGATTCCGGTGAGGACTTCCTGGCGGTCGAGGTCCTGGACTTGGCCGCAGCCCTCGCCTTAGGCGCCGCCTTCGTCTTGGGCGTCGCCTTCGCCTTGGCGGCGGGCGCCGCCTTGGCCCTGACGGAGGTCCGGGCCTTCCCCTTGGCGGGCGCCTTCGCGGCTCTTGCGGCGAGGAGGGCGACGGCGGCTTCCAGGGTCAGGGCCTGGGGGTCCTCGCCTCTCGGGACGTTGGCGTTGACGTCGCCATGCTTGACGTAGGGCCCGAACCGTCCGGACAGGATGCGCACCGGAGCCCCGTCGGCCGGATGGGGTCCCAGCTCCTTCAGGGCGGCGGCGGCGGCGCGACCGGCGCGGCCCCCCGCCTTCTTCTCGGCCAGCAGGGCGACGGCCCGGTTCACGCCGACGTCGAAGACTTCCTCCGTGGAGGAGAGGTTCGCATAGACCCCGGCGTGCTGGACGAAGGGACCGTAACGCCCGATCCCGGCCAGGATCACGCCGCCGTCCTCGGGATGGTTTCCCACCTCGCGGGGGAGGCGAAGGAGCCTGAGGCCCTTCTCGAGGTCCATGGCTTCCGGCGACCACCCCTTGGGCAGGGAGGACCGCTTGGGCTTCTCGCCCTCGCCCAGCTGGACGAAGGGGCCGAACCGGCCGGACTTCAGGAAGACGGTCAGCCCCGTCTCGGGGTCTGTCCCCAGTTCGCGGTCGCCCGCAGGCGTCTCGCCG
>JBJTFE010000276.1:0-4180 GCA_046093265.1 Phenylobacterium sp.
GGGGTGACCATCGCCCGAAGCGATCAATCCTGCCCGGCGGAGGCAGTCCAGACGAGACCCCGCCACGAGCCCATGCGCCCGTCCTCAATCGTGAAGTCGCGGGTGGGTTCGCGCTTCAGCCCCAGGCGGTCCATGACCGCGCGGGACCTTTGGTTGGTCTCGCTCGTATAGGAGACGATCTCCTGATCCCCAAGAACGCCAACGGCATGATCGAGGGCGGACCGGGCCGCCTCGGTCGCGTAGCCCAGACCCCAGGCGCTTCGCGCGAGCCGCCATCCGATCTCGTAGTGAGAACCCAGCGGATGATCCATCTCCGGCCGAAACATGACGCCGACATAGCCTACGAACTGGCCCCGGCCGCCTTCTACCGCCCAGCGCGAGACGCCATCGCGCTCGAAGGCCGCGCGGTAGCGATCGAACTTGGCGTCGCTTTCGGCCGGTGAGATCGGTCCTCCCTGGTCGGCCATAACCTCCGGATCGGCGTGCAGAGCCGCGAAACCCTCCCGAAGGCGCTCGGACCAGGGCTGAAGCACCAGGCGGGCGGTTCTGATCATGCTCCACGCTACCGCTATCTGCGGCGGCCGCCCACCCGTTTCAGGCCGCGCCAAGAGGCGGCCCCCGCGTCGAGGTCGCTTTCGGCGGGCGTTCCGGCAAACCGGCATGTGACAAGCTTGCAACACTCCATTTGCGCCCGGTGTTGACTTGCCCCCCGCCGTCGGCCAGCCTGTCCGAAACGCTTGGTCATCTGCACCGGCGGAGAACTCAACAGGGGGAGTGGAACACGATGCACCGCAAATGGATTCTGCTGGCTTCAACCATCTTCGTCGCCAGCGCGGCGGTGGGCGCAGCCCAGGCGCAGACGGCTTCGAACACCATCGATGAACTGGTGGTGACCGCGGAAAAATCGCGAACAGAGCTTGCAGGATGTTCCCGTCGCGATCTCGGCCTTCACCAGTCAGCAGCGCGACCTGGTTGGTATCTCGACCGTACAGGACCTGACCAACTTCACGCCGGGATTCGTCTACCAGTCGTCCAACGACCGCGCCTCGATGCGCGGCATCGGCCGACTGACCAACGTGCACGCCGTGGACGGCGCGGTGTCGATCTATATCGACGGCCTCTTCACGACCTCGACCGTCCTGGCCGGCGGCCCGCCCCTGGATGTGGAGCGGGTGGAAATCCTTCGGGGTCCGCAGGGCACGCTCTACGGACGTAACGCCATCGGCGGCACGGTCAACGTGATATCGGTGCGGCCGACCAAGGAGCCTTATGCCGAAGTCCGCGGGATCGTCGAGAATTTCAACTTCACGAATCTGCAGTTCGCCGTTGCCGGGCCCATAGCCGACGGCCTGAGAATGCGCTTTTCGGGCTACAAGCTCGATCAGAAGGACGGCTACTTCACGAACGTGACCCCGGGCCTGCCCGACGAGGGCGCGTTGCGCGATGAATACCAGTTTCAGGTCCAGGTCGAGGCTGATCTGGGCGAGAACGCCGAGTTCTGGGGGTCCTACAGGAAGCTGGCCTGGCACAACCGCGGCGGTCCCGGTGCGCGGTCTGGCTATCGCGGGGACGAGTTCTCCACCGGTCGCCTGGATCCGACCTATTCCATCGTCTTCGCTTCGGCCCACGGCCTCACCAAGGAGACGGGCCTCAACGGTATTGTTCCGGGAAGTCTGAAGCAGTTCTTCGGCGCGACCTCGACGACGAACCCGGCGGTGTCGGATAACCGGAAGTTCAGCACAAATATCCCCCAGCGGGTGCGCCTGAGCGGCGTGAACTTATTCACGACCAACTTTGTCTATCACCTCCCGGCAATCGACATTAAGTATGTCGGGGGATTGCAGGAGTACCGGTACGATCTCTACGGCGACTCCGACTTCACCGCCGTCCAGTCCTATCAGATTCCGCTCGCGCCCGGATCCATCTGCGGCACTGTCGGCGGCCTGTTTGCGGCGGGTTTGTCGCCCGTCAACTGTTCTCCGCTGACCGTGAACGCTAACAATGGATATCATTACTTCGAGTATCCGAAGTGGTACAGCCACGAGATCAACCTCTCGTCGACTGATGACGGTCCACTTCAGTGGATCGTCGGCGCGTTCTATTTCAATGAGCAATACACAGGTACCGGAAGCACGGCGGACTTTTATCTGGTCGGTCCGTCCACACTGCAAACCCCCATCCTGGGCGCCGCCGCCAACCCGCAGGGTTTCTGGTCTTCGGGCCATTATTCCCTGACCACGGAAAGCAAGGCTGTCTTCGGTCAGATTGATTATCAGATGACCGATACGCTCAAGTTCACCGCCGGGCTGCGCTATACCGACGACAAGAAGTTCGGTCGGGAATTCCGGCGCATCGTCTACAACTCGGATGTGTGCTACGCAGGCCTCTACCCGGCCCTCGGCCTGGGCGCTTTCGGGCCGGGCACGGCCACGAACTGGGGCAGCCTGATTGGCGATCTCAACTCCCTGGCGAAACTCGCCCCGGTGTTCGGGATTCCGGGGCTTGCCGGGCTCAACGGCCTGGGCAACGGGGCCATGGACCTCACCGACGCCCTGGCGCCCAAGAGCAACGCCGGTCTGATCCCGGGCGTCAGTTCGCCCGCCATCACTACCGGCGGGGTGGTGCGGCAGTACGTGATCGACCCGGCCACGGGCGTCGCCAGCCGGAACCTAGACGGCTCGTCCGACGCCATCACCGGCACTCTCGGCGTCCATTGGGAGCCGGACAGCGACACCATGGCCTACGCCCGCTACAGCCGCGGCTACAAGGCTTTCGGCTTCTCGGCCGGCGGGTTCCTCGAACGCCCCAAGTCGGACGAAGAGACCGTCAACTCCTACGAGATCGGCTTCAAGAAGGATTTCGAGAGGTTACAGGTCAACCTGGCGGCCTTCTTTCTCGACTACCGGAACCTTCAGGCTCCGATATCAGTTCGGGTTGGCGCGACGAGGGTCACCCAGTTCGTGAACGTTGACAGATCGGAGTCCTACGGGGTCGAGTTCAGCGGTATCTGGCGGCCTGTGGATGCCCTCCGTCTGACTCTGGACTACGGCTGGAACCCCACCGAGATCACTAAAAGTGCTCGTCTCGAAAACGTTAACGACAACGTCAACATCGGCCCCGTCAGCATCGTCGGCGGCAGCCTGCCCCAGGCGCCGGAACACAAGGTGGCGGTGAACGGAACCTACACCTTCGAACTGGACGGAGGTAATCTCATCGCCGGCGCGACCTATCTGCGGCGGTCGAAGTCCTATGCGACAATTTTCGCCCGGGAGTTCGACTCGGCGCCGGCCTGGGATCAGGTGGACCTGAGGGCTATTTGGATGCCGACAGGCGGCAAGTACACTATCATCGCCTACGTCAAGAACGTCTTTGACGAAGACGGCTACGCCGCTGCGGTTGCGGCCGCCGAGCGGAACAACAGCGCCACGGTGGCGTCGGACCGGTTCGCCACCGGTGCGCGGAACTATGAGCTGACGCCTCCGCGCATCTTTGGCGTGGAAGTGCAGTACCGATTCTGATCCGATCGGCCCAAGCGCGATCAGTGGAAGGGTCCCCGGTTCGCCGGGGACCCTTTCTTTTGTGGCGGCTGGAATCCGCCGCCAGGTCACGGGAGAGCAGGCCATGACATCCCTTGAGCCCGGGGTTCCCGAGGGCTTCGGACCGATCCTGCGCACCAGCCCGGTCCTGGAAGCCCTCGGCGGCTTCATGAGCCGGGGCGAAGGCGACGCCCTCGAGATCGGGTTGCGGGTCGGCCCCAATCATCTGAACGCCTGCGGCGGCCTGCACGGGGGCGTCATCGCCACCCTGATGGACGTGGCGACCGGCTACATGCTCGTGGCGCGTTCGGGGGGGCGGCGACGGATCACGGCGCGGCTGACCCTCGACTACAGGTCCGGCGCCGCCCCGGGCGAGTGGCTCCAGGCTCACCTTGACCGGACGGAGGAGGACGGCCGCAAGACCCTCGCCTACGCCCGGCTCCTGGCCGGCGAGCGCCTGGTCGCTGAGGCGAGCGTCCTGTTCATCGATGCGCCGCCCGCCCAGGCCTGAGCCGCGCCGGCGCCTAGGCTCGCCCGAACACCCCGATCTCGGCCCGGCGTCCGAACACCCAGCGGTTCACGGCCAGGCCTGCGAGCAGGCAGGCGATCAGGGTCACCAGCATCAGGTGGATGTAGTGGACCGG
>JBJTFE010000277.1:0-5129 GCA_046093265.1 Phenylobacterium sp.
CCTCCTGCCGGTCAAGACCGTCGGCGTCATGGGGGACGCGCGCACCTACGAGGATGTCCTGGCCCTGCGCGCCGTGACCTCCACGGACGGCATGACCGCCGACTTCTTCGAATTCCCCTGGGAGGTCCTGGGCCGCTGCGCCACCCGGATCATCAACGAGGTGAGGGGGGTCAACCGAGTGGTCTACGACGTGACGTCCAAGCCGCCCGGGACGATCGAGTGGGAGTAGGAGCGCGGTCCTCTGCAATCTGTTGCAGGGCGGTGCGGCGGGCGGCGCGAGCCCGCGTTTCCTCATTCCTTCCTGTCGACGCCGTCGGGAGCCGCGAACAGGGGCAAGGCGCACTTCAGGATGGCGTCGAGCCGCTCGGCGCGTTCATGGGGATCGCTGGGGACAAGACCGTCCAGTTGCTTGTCGAGCGTCAACATCGCCAGTCCGTGAACAATGCTCCAGGCCAGAAGCGTGCGGGCATCGCCCGGATCGCCCCCCGCGCCCGCGGCGAATGCGACTTGCACGAGCAGCGGGTCCGGTGTGACTTCGAGCCCGGTTTCGCCCGCGTCCAGCGTCTCGCTGCTGTACATCAGCCGGAAGAGGTTCGGCTCGTCGATCGCAAATCGGAGATAAGCCCCGCCGATCGCACGAAGGTGATCCTGGCGGACCAGTCCCGGATCGGCGGAGGCCGTTCGCCTGGCCAGCATGGCGAAGCCTTCCTCAGCGACGGCCTCCACCAGCGCGCGACGGTCGCGAAAGTGCCGGAAGACCGCGGATGAGGAGACGCCATTTCTCTGTGCGCAGGCGCGGGTCGTCAGCGCTGCGCCGCCGCCCTCGCGCACCAGTTCCACCCCCGCTGCGACGAGGCCGGCCCTGAGATTGCCGTGATGGTACCCCTTGCGCCTCGTCATTCGCTGCAGGACGCTCCATGTGATGGCTGCTCACATTTAGCTTGACAGACGGTTCCGCGCAATCCGACAATGTAACTGTCGCTCACATTGTTCTGCAGGGATGGCTAAACATGCTCGGGTTCAGAAGGCTGCTACGTTTCGTGCACATCGCAGGCGGGATTTACCTTGGCGCTTTTGTGTTCTCGCCCCTAATTGAGAGCGCCACGGCGGCGGCGGCGGCCCGCGCGGTGGCGGTGGGCCTGCTTATGTCCGGCGCCGCCATGTGGCAATGGAAACGCCTCGCACCTTTATTGGGTCGGCTTGCGAGCCGTGACCTGACCGGGAAATCGTCCTGACCTGTACGCCTCCGGAGCCGCGCTGCATGATGCTCGGAGACGTGCTGGCGGCCCCTGCGCCCGTTCCCAACGTCGGGTTCCAGCCCGTGGCCAGCGAAATGTGCAGAGCCGTGGCCTTTGGCGGGGATTTCAAACGCTGAGATGCGTCTGACTGAGCCCGGCGGGGCAGGGGGCGGGGCCCTCAAGGTCAGGGCCCCGCCTCCGGCGCGCCTTGCTGTGCGGGTGGGGCGGCTGAGAGAAGCAGGTCAAGCCCGGCGTAGGGTGCGAGCGGGTACGTCGTGCAGGTCACCAGGCCGGCGGCGACCAGGGGAAGCGCCTGCACGAAATCCTCCGCCTGCCCGGCGTCCGGCGTCTCCAGTTCGAGCAGGCCGCCGGAACCGTTCGCAAGGTAGTGCGCCGCGCGGATGACGCCCGACTTCATGCCCTCCCAGGCCATGCGCACCTCGTCGAGCAGAAGGGCCTGAATTTGCTCGGGCTGAGCTCCCTCCGCGACCTGGAGTATGGCGACCGTTTTCATGCGACCTCCTGGGCAAAAGCGCCAGCTTCGCGGACCTGCGCGGACCGCTGTTCCAGAGAGCTCAGAATCCAAGCCACCGCGTCTTCACCGACGGCTGCACGGAGGGGTGGGTTCTCTGTATCTGCGAGCGCCAGGATGCGCTCGACCACTTCTTGAGGGTCGCCGGCCGGCATGTCGTTGAACTGGGCCAGAACCGCATCGCGCACTACGCCGTAGTTTGACAGCGGAGCGCTGAATTCCATGGAAGTGGCGAAATTCGTTGCGAAATACCCAGGCTCTACGATCACCACCCTGACGCGGGTTCCCGCCAGCTCGCCGGCCAGCGCTTCTGAAATCGCCTCTACCGCGTGCTTGGTCGCCGCATAGAGGCCTCCCATCGGCATTGTGGCGTGACCGACCGCCGATGAGAGCTGAATGACTCGTCCTTGATGGCTGTTCCGCAGGTGAGGTAGCGCTGCGCGCACGAGGCGGACCACCCCGAAAACATTGGTTTCAAAAAGGTCCTGAAGCCTGTCGTCGCTGGTTTCCTCGATGGCTGAGAACATTCCCCGCCCGGCGTTGTTGACCAAGACGTCGATCCTCCCGAATGCGGCTCCGGTGGCGGCCACCGCGTTGTCCGTCGAGCTTCGATCCCGGACGTCTGCGGACAGGCAGAGCAGCCGCCCGGGGTGGCGCTGCTCGAGCCCCCGAAGCGACGATACCGTGCGCGCCAGTGCGGCGACCCGCTCGCCCCGCGCCAATACGGCCTCTGTCAGCATCAAGCCGAAGCCGCTGGAGGCTCCGGTGATGAGCCAGGTGCGGTCTAGATCCTTCTTTGTATTCATTGTTCGTATCCTTCGTTGAATGGGGGGCGCGTCGGCATCCGACGCGTTGTTTGAAGCTGGCGCCGGGAGAAGGCCCTCCACCGGGCGCACCCGAGACCCTTTGGAGCGATGACTGGCGTCTGCAGTGCGGATCAGCGCAACACGCCGTACGGCGCAGGCGTCCACCGATAGGCAGGCCCCTCTGGGCTCACGTGGCCCAATCCCGGGAAGGAAACGTGCGCAGCGCCGACGAGATAGCCCTCCCTGGCCGCCTCCTCAAAAATCTTCCAGCGCTGCGCCGCAGCTTCGGCGCTGCCCGTATCGTAGGCGATGGTGACTTCCGGTCGCGAGAATTGCAGCGCTGCGGCGTGGACCAGATCTCCCCACAAGAGCAGTTTGCGCCCCTCGCTCTCGACCACGACCAGGCTATGACCAATCGTATGACCCGGCGCTGATCGGACCCTCACGCCGGGGGTGATTTCAGCGCCGTCGTCGAACGTTTTCAGCCGACCGGCCCTGACATAGGGCTCGACTGAGCTCATCGCGCCCTTGAAGAAGTCCTTGTTCGCAGGGGGGGCGGCGTTCAGGTTGGCCGGGCTGAGCCAGTACGCAGCTTCACGCTGGTCGATATGCAATTGAGCGTTTGGAAACACCGCCTGTCCGGCGGACGCCAGGCCGCCAGCATGATCAGGATGCAGGTGGGCGATGATGATATCGTCCACTTGCTCCGGCCGGTAGCCTGATGCGCGAAGGCTGTCCTGCAGCCTGCCCAGGGTGGGCCCGAACAGCTTCCCCGCGCCCGCATCGACGAGGACCAGCCGGGAACCGGTGTTTATCAGGAAGGCGTTGACCGATCCCTCAACAGGATCGCTGAGGGACTCCCTTTCCAGCGCGGTCGTGATCGCCTTGGAAGATGTGTTGGTCAGAAGCTGCTGCAGGTTGAAGCCCGGAGCCGTGCCGTCGGACAGGGCTGTAACTTCGAAGCGGCCCAGCATCACGCGATAGAATCCGGGCGGGTTGGTTTTCGCCATGGGCGCCGCCGCCTGGACTGTAACGGGCATGAACAGCATCGCGCTGGCGAAGAGGCCGAGCGCCCCTTTCAGTAGCGGCCTGAAGGCCCGCCCCGCAAGCCACCGGGAAGTCAGCGCCGTACCCGCCGCCGGCTTGACGTCCATCGAGAGCTTTCGCGCCCGGGCGGAAAGAGAGCGTGTCGTTTCACTCATGAGAGACTCCGGAACTGGAATGAGAACAGCGCATGTGATATCGTTGCGAGAGAAAGGGCAGATGCAGCCATTGAGCGTTTGAAACGATTTCGTCGAACAATCATTTCGCATCACAGGCATTCTGAACGCGCATGCGAACTAATCCAGATCGCCTTCCGCCCCTTGATCTTCTGGCGGCGTTCGAGGCCGTCGCGCGGCTGGGCTCGGTCACCGGTGCGGCGAGGGAGCGCTTTGTCACTCAGTCGGCGATGAGCCGGCAACTCAAGGCGCTTGAGGACGATCTGGGGCAACCCTTGTTCGTGCGCCGGCACCGGGCGCTGGAACTGACCGAAGCCGGCCTGCGACTGCTCGGTGCTGTGACCCCGATGCTCGCACAGTTGCGTCAGACCGTGGGATCCATCCGTGCGCCCGTCACCCGGGAAGTTCTGGCGTTGACCACCACGCCAGGGTTTGCAGCGTTATGGCTTGTGCCCCGGCTCGCCAGCTTCACGACCTCCCACCCGGGCATAGATGTACGGCTGGACGCCGGCTATGCAGTGCGCGATCTGTCCCGCGACGGCTTCGATCTCGCCGTGAAGTATGGACCCGTGGAGCGCATGCCCGGGCAATTGCTGTTCAGTGAGACGGTCGTGCCTGTGTGTGCTCCGGGGCTGCTGGAGGAAGGGGGTGCTCCGCTGCGCGCACCCCGGGATCTGGAGAGCCATACGCTGCTGCAGACGGCGCCGGATAAGGCGGGCGTGATGCCTCTGGACTGGGATCTATGGTTGCAGAGCGTAGGCGCCGCGCCGGTGCAGCCGGCGGCGCGGCTGATCTTCAGTCAATACAACGAGACGATAACCGCCGCCCTGGCCGGACAGGGCATCGCCCTCGGCAGACGTCCGCTGGTGGATGGGTTCTTGAAGAGCGGACGTCTCGTCGTGCCCTTCGATGAGCCCAATTCGACGCGGCGCGGATTCTTCCTGGTCGTTCGCCCGGATGCGGCCGATCGCCCGGCGGTAAAGGCGGTGGTAGACTGGTTGACTCAGCAGGCCGCTCCGTCGGCGGGCGGAGGCTGAGATCTTCGAACCCGGTTCCTCTGCACGGGGAGTGGTCGCCCAATCGCTTCACGCACGCCTCTTCTGGCAGGGCCTGTCTTGGGTGAGGGAGGGGGGCCTCTGAAGGGAACTGGGTCGTGTCCCACTGCGTGGTGTAGCTTCGGCGGGGTGATCGCCGCGCTCTCCGGCATGGCCGGATCGGTCAGTTGGCCGGGATGGCCAGGCTGACGAGTGGATCATCGCTCAGGGGAGCGAGGGTTTCCAGGGTCATGTAGCGGGAGCGCTGGACGGCCCACTCGTCGTTCTGTTCGAGCAGG
>JBJTFE010000278.1:0-4848 GCA_046093265.1 Phenylobacterium sp.
TGGCGGGTCGCAAGCGAGGCCGGGGCGTTGCATCCGATCAGGCCTTGGGCTATTCGGACGCCCTCGCGCGGCGTGTCTGCGTCGCCGTTCCTGCTGGGGAATGGTGTAATGGTAACACAGCGGTTTTTGGTACCGTCATTCTAGGTTCGAGTCCTAGTTCCCCAGCCACGCTTCCCTGAGCCTCCGCCCGCCGGAACCCGGGATCACGCCGTCGGGGCGCCGATCGCCCAAATTGCGAAGGCGTACTCCAGGGCCGTCTCCTTCAGATCGTCGAATCGGCCTGAAGCGCCCGCGTGGCCCGCTTCCATGTTCATCTTCAGGAGGACGGGGCGGCCGCTGGTGGTGGCGGGGCGCAGGCGGGCGACCCACTTGGCGGGTTCCCAGTAGGTGACCCGGGGGTCGGACAGCCCGCCGGTCGCCAGGATGGCCGGATAGGGCCGAGGGGCGATGTTGTCATAGGGACTGTAGGCGGCGATCGTATCGTAGGCCTTGAGGTCGGTCAGGGGGTTCCCCCACTCCGGCCATTCGGGGGGCGTCAGGGGCAGAGAGGCGTCGCTCATGGTGTTTAGCGCATCCACGAAGGGAACTGCGGCGATGATCCCCGCGAACAGGTCCGGGCGCAGGTTAGCGACGGCGCCCATCAGCAGACCGCCGGCCGACCCGCCATAGGCCACGGTGTTCTGTGGCCGGCCATAGCCCTGGCGGTGGAGGTGCTCGGCGCAGGCGATGAAGTCGGTGAAGGTGTTCATCTTGCGCTCGCGACGCCCGTCGAGGAACCAGCCCCGACCCTTCTCCGACCCGCCGCGGATACAGGCCCGCGCCCAGATCCATCCCCGGTCCACCAGGCTCAGCGCCCGGATGGAAAAGCCGGGTTCCTGGCTGATCCCATAGCTGCCGTAGCCGTAGAGAAGGAGGGGCGCTGTGCCGTCCAGCTTCTGACCCTTCCGCATCAGGACGAAGACAGGGACCTCGGTCCCGTCGGCCGCCCGGGCGTTCAGGCGACGGGTCTCGTAGCGCGAGGGGTCGTGGCCGGACGGCACGTCCTGGGTCTTCACCACCGTGCGGATACGGGTCGACATGTCGTAGTCGATCCAGGACCGCGGAGTGGTCATGGAGTTGTAGACGAACCGAAGGAGGTCGGTGTCGTATTCAAGTCCCGGGTCGAGATCGAGGGCGAAGGCCGGCTCATCGAAGGCCACGGCGTGCTCGACGCCGTCCTCGCCCCGGATGACGATCCGGTTCAGCGCGTCGGCCTTCTCCAGCCGCACTAGCCAGCGCCTGAAGGCGAGGATGCCCTCGACCAGCACACCCGGTCGGTGGGGGACGAACTCGCGCCAGCCCGCCTTGCCGGGCGACGCCTCCGGCGCAGTGACCAGCTTGAAGTCCACGGCGTCGTCCGCATTGGTTCGGATGACGAAGCGGTCATTCCAGTGCTCGACATCGTAGAGGACGCCCTCACGGCGGGGCTCCAGGGGGACAGGCGAGGCGGTTGGACGTTCTGCGGGGATCAGCAGGACTTCGCTCGTCTCCTGATTCCCGCACGAGATCAGGACGTAACGGTTCGAGGCGCTGCGTTGCACGCCGATGAAGAAGCCCTCATCGCGCTCGGTATAGACGAGGACATCGTCTGCGGAGGTTCCCCGGACAGGGCGGCGGTAGATACGCGCCGGCCGGCCGTTGTCATCGCGCCAGGTCCAGAAAAGCCAGGCGCTGTCTGGCGAGAAACAGAAATCGCCGGTGGAGCTTACGACGGGCGAGGCCAGAACCTGACCGGTCGCCAGGTCGCGGATGTAGATTCGGTAGACCTCCGAGCCCTGCTCGTCCACCGCCCAGGCGTAGAGCTTGTGATCCGGCGAATGCTCAGCGGCGCCGACATTGTAGAAGGCCTTGCCCTTCGACTCGGCTTCCTCATCCAGCAGAATCTCTTCGGGCCCGCCAGCCCGGAGACGACGCACATGCACAGGGTGCTGGGCGCCTGCGGCGTAGCGAGTGGAATAGGCGTACGGGCCGTCGGGTTCCGGTGCAGAGGCGTCGTCTTCGCGGATCCGCCCCTTCATCTCCTGGAAAAGGGTTTCCTGGAGCCGCTCGGTAGGCGCCAGGACCGCCCGCATGTAGGCGTTCTCGGCCTCCAGGTGCTGGCGGATCTCAGGCTTCAGCACGGAAGGGTCGCGCAGAACCTTCTGCCAGTTCCCATCCTTCATCCAGGCGAACTCATCCGTGCGCGTCCGCCCCAGCTGGGTGATGACGACAGGGTCGCGACGGGCGACGGGAGGCGCCGGGGTGGTCATGGGGCGTGTGCTCCGTGCCGCCGCGTCTGAAGGGGCGGCGAAGGCCAGGGCCGTAGCCCCGGCAAGCCAGTCTCTGCGGTTCATGGCGGACTTCCAACTCTGGAGTGGGCCGGGGCGATGAAGACACCGCCCCGGTATGTGGGATTCAGGCGCCGTACAGGACCGAGATGGTCTCGGCGATGCAGGCGGGCTTGGCCTCGCCCTCAATCTCGATCGTGCACTCGTTGCGGATCTGCATGCCGCCGGCCTTGGGCTCGGCGCCGATCAGCTTCTGGCGCATGCGCACGCGCTTGCCGACGCGCACCATGTTGATGAAGCGAACCTTGTCGGAGCCGTAGTTGATGCCCCGGGTCACGCCCTTCACGGGCAGCATGCCGGCGCCCAGGAAGGGGATCAGGGACAGGGTCAGATATCCGTGGGCGATGGGTCCGCCGATTTCGCGGGTAGCGCGCTCGACGTCGACGTGGATCCACTGGTGGTCGCCGGTGGCCTCGGCGAACTTGTTGACCCGGTCCTGGCTGATCTCGACCCAGTCCGAGACGCCGACTTCCTGGCCAACGAGGCCGGGCAGGTCCTTGAATTCAACGGGGTTCATGTCGCGCTCCTCAAGATGTTGCAATCGCGCCGCTAGCGATAGCATCCGCCGCCGACCGCGCAAGCGGGCTTTGCCTGCAGGGCCTGTCGGCCTTAAGGAGTGTCGCCCTGCAGGAGGCCCCGATGCAACGCGCGCTCAGCGTCAGCCGCATGACCGGCAATACGTCCGCCTTCCCCGACTGGTACCAGGCCATCGTCCGCGAGGCGGACCTCGCGGAGGTCTCCCCGACCCGCGGGGCGATGATCATCAAGCCCTGGGGCTACGGCGTCTGGGAGCGGATCCAGCACCTCCTCGATCGGCGGATCAAGGAGACTGGGCACGAGAACTGCTATTTCCCCCTCTTCATACCTCTTTCTTTTTTCGCCAAGGAGGCTGAACACGTCGAGGGCTTCGCCAAGGAAATGGCGGTGGTCACCCACCACCGGCTGAAGTCGGTGGATGGCAAACTGGGCCCCGACCCGGACGCCCGGCTCGAGGAGCCTTTGGTGGTCCGGCCGACCTCCGAGACCATCATCGGCGACGCCTTCTCGCGCTGGATCAAGAGCCACCGGGACCTGCCCGTCCTGATCAACCAATGGGCCAATGTCGTTCGCTGGGAGATGCGTACGCGACTCTTCCTGCGGACCTCGGAATTCCTCTGGCAGGAGGGTCACACCGCCCACGCCACGGCCGAGGAGGGGCGGGAAGAGACCCTGAAGATGCTCGAGGTCTACCGCGAGTTCTCCGAGACGGTCCTCGCCATGCCCGTGATCGCCGGTGAGAAGCCCGAGAACGAGCGCTTCCCGGGCGCCGACAAGACCTTCTCCATCGAGGCCATGATGCAGGACGGCAAGGCTCTGCAGGCGGGCACATCGCACGACCTCGGGACGCACTTCGCCCAGGCGCAGAACATCCGTTTCCAGAACGCCGCCGGCGAGCTCGTCCACTGCCACACCACCAGTTGGGGGGTGACGACCCGGCTGATCGGCGGCGTGACCATGACTCACGGCGACGACGACGGTCTGCGCCTGCCCCCGGCCATCGCCCCGCGGCAGGTGGTCATCGTGCCGATGTTGCGCGACAAGCCCGAAGACGCCGAGGTCCTGGCGGCGGGCGAGGCCCTTGTGAAGGCGCTCGGCCAGGTGACGGCCCTGGGCGAGCCGGTCCGCGCCCTGCTCGACGTCAAGGCCCAGAAGTCGGCGGAGAAGCGCTGGAACTGGGTGCGCCGCGGCGCGCCGGTGATCATCGAGCTGGGCCCCCGCGACGTGGCCGGCGGGACCATCAGCTACATGCGCCGGGACCGTCTGCGCGACGGCGAGAAGGTGGCCAGCCAGTCCGCCACGCGCGAGGACTTCCTCGCCGACCTGCCGGCCCTGCTCGCCGAGATCCAGCAGGGGCTCTTCGACGAGGCCAAGGCCAGGCTGGACTCCAACATCCGGACCGACATCGCGACCTTCGACGAGATGGCCGCCTATTTCGGGGCGGCCGCGGCGGACGACGAGGACGCCACCGCCTTCCGCGGCTGGGTGCGCGCGCCCTGGGCGCGGCCGACGGGCGAGGAACTGGAGGCCCTCGAGCAGAAGCTCAAGGCCCTGCGCCTGACCCTTCGCAACGTCCCGATGGACCAGCCGGCGACCTTCGGTCCCTGCCTCTTCACCGGTCGGCCGGGCGTGGAGGAAATCCTGATCGGCCGGGCTTACTAGGGGCGAGCCGGCATCGCTGCAGACCCCCTCCGGTCCGCTTCGCGGCCCACCTCCCCCTCACGAGGTGGAGGAATTACAAAGGCTTAAGCCCACAGTTCCCAGATGGCGCACGCTTCGGGTGACTTTCTAGTCGATATTTGACAATAGAATCAATTAGATGATGTTGGCTGGGGTGGGCTTTTATGGAAGCAGCGGCGGGTGAAGGTCAGGCGGCCGATTTGCGGCTGGGTTTTGACCGCCGGCTGAAGCTGGAGTTCCATGGTCCACGCGTGACTTCTGATGC
>JBJTFE010000279.1:0-2113 GCA_046093265.1 Phenylobacterium sp.
CACCGCTTCCCCCGCCGCCGCGGCGCGCACGATGTCGGCTACGATCCGGTCTCGGGAGAAGTCGCCGCCGCCGATGACATTGCCGCCGCGGGCCGTGGCCACCGGCACGCCGGCCCGGTCGAAATAGCTGCGCGCCATGGAAGCCGTGACGATCTCCGTCGCCGCCTTGGAGGCTGAATAAGGGTCCTTGCCCCCCAGGGCGTCGCCCTCCGTGAAGGCCCGGCCCGTCTCGGCGTTGGCGTAGACCTTGTCCGAGGTCACCACCAGCACGGCCTTCAGGGCCGTCCGGTCGCGCAGGGCCTGCAACAGGTGGGCCGTCCCCATGATGTTGGCCGCAAAGGTGGCGACGGGATCGGCGATGGCGGCGCGGACCAGGGGTTGGGCGGCCATGTGCAGGACCAGGTCGAACTCGGCCGCCATCAGGGTCTGGGCCACCTCTGTGGCCTCGCGAAGATCGGCGATGCGGGAGTCGGTCAGCTCGCCCACCCCGGCCAGGTCGAAAAGGGCCGGCTCCTGGTCGGGCGCCAGGGCGAGACCCGTCACCCTGGCCCCCATGGCGGCCAGCCAGATGGCCGTCCAGCCGCCCTTGAAGCCGGTGTGTCCGGTCAGCAGGACCCGCTTGCCGGCCCAGAAGGCGGGATCGGGGCGGGTCAGGACCACAGCTTCCAGGGCGCCTGGCCCGACGCCCACAGGGCCTCGAGGTTGTTCTTGTCGCGCAGGGTGTCCATGCCGGTCCAGAAGCCCGCGTGGGGAAAGGCCATCAGCTGGCCGTCAGCGGCCAGGCCCTGAAGAGGCTCGGACTCCCAGGGCATGGGGTCGCCGGAAATCCGGCTCACCACCTCGGGCTGGAGCACGAAGAAGCCGCCATTGATCAGGCCCTCGTCGCCCGGAGGCTTCTCCACGAACCGCCGCACGGACCCGTCGTCGATATCGAGCGCCCCATACCGCCCGGGGGGCGAGACCGCCGTCACCGTCGCCTGTCGGCCGTGCGACCTGTGGAAGGCCGCCAGGGCGCCGATGTCCACATCCGCCACGCCATCGCCATAGGTGAAGAAGAAGGGCTGTCCCGGCTCCAGGTAGCCCGCCACGCGCTTCAGCCGACCGCCGGTCATGGTCTCGGCCCCGGTATCCACCAGGGTCACCCGCCAGGGCTCATGGTGGGTCGCGTGGTATTCCACCGCGCCCTTGGCCAGGTCTACCGTCAGGTCGGCGTTATGCAGGACGTAGTTGGCGAAATACTCCTTGATCATGTAGCCCCGGTAGCCGAGGCAGATGATGAAATCCCGGACCCCGAAGTGGGAGTACAGCTTCATGATGTGCCAGAGGATCGGCCGCCCGCCGATCTCGATCATGGGCTTGGGCCGCAGGTGGCTTTCCTCGGAGATCCGGGTGCCCAGGCCGCCGGCCAGGATCACCGCCTTCATCCCCGCCGCGGGACTGTCGGATTGGGTCAAGACGCTGTGCATCCCTCTGGCGCGCCGCCTGCGCGCGCCCTCTCTTAGCCCGAACCTGCGCGCCTATGAAGCCTGATCGGCCTGTCGACCTCATCATCATCGGCGCCCAGAAGGCCGGCACCACCGCCCTGTTCGATTATCTCGGCGACGATCCCGCCTTCGTCCGGTCCGACGTCAAGGAGGTCCACTTCTTCGATTTCGAGGACCCGTCCGCCCCCACGCCCGACCTGTCGGCCTACGCCGCACATTTCCCCGACCGGCCGGGCGTGCGCGTCGAGGCCACCCCCATCTACATCTACTGGCCCGGCGCCCTGGAGCGGATCGCCGCCGCCTGCCCGGGGGTGCGCCTCGTCCTCCTCTTGCGCGATCCCGTGGAAAGGGCCTGGTCGCACTGGCGCATGGAGACCGCCCGGGGCGCGGAGACCCAGCCGTTTTCCTGGTGCATCCGCCGGGGCCGCCAGCGTCTCTTCGAGGCCGAGCCCTTCGGCCACCACCGCGAATTCTCCTATGTCGAGCGCGGGTTCTATGGCGAGCAGGTCGAGCGCCTCTTCACCCTCTTCGATCCCGCCGACGTCCTGATCGCCCGGGCAGGCGGCGGCGATCCGCTCCAGGGCGCCGGGCCAGTAGATGTAGATGGGGGTGGCCTCGACGCGCACGCC
>JBJTFE010000280.1:0-13844 GCA_046093265.1 Phenylobacterium sp.
CTTCATGGTCCGCGCCTCGGTATCGCGGGCGAAAACACCCTTTGTGCCGTAGCTCTGCCGGGCGGAGTGGACAGCCTGCAGCGGCGCCAAGAGATCCTTCATGGCGTCGGAAAGGGCGTCCCAGGCCCGGCTGGCGTCGACGAACAGCGTGTCGCCGCCCACCGGCGGGATGGTCTGGGCGCGCAGCAGGGTGGCCGCCGGAGGTGTTTCGAGGAAGCTCCAGTCCGAATGCCAGCCGGCGCCGAAGTTGGTCGCCTTCTCCTTCGGCTGCCGGCGAAGTTCCAGCACATTGGGCCGCCCCGGCATGGGCTCGATGTAGGGGTCCTTCCCGAAGGGCCCGATCTGGAGGGTGAAGGCCTCAAGCGCATCCAGTTCCAGAGGCTGGCCAGGAAAGCAGACGACCGAATGCCTGGCCCACGCGGCGCGGACATCGTCCAGATCCCGGGGCTCAAGGGGGTGCGAAAGATCCACCCCGGTAATCCGGGCGCCGAAGCCCGAAGTCTCCGGCGCCACCTTCACCCGACTGGCCTGGGAACTGCTCATCTGACCCTCCTCTCCCCCGTTTCCGACCGGGGCTTGCGACCCATCAAACACCCGTTTGCATCGGCCGCGTAACCCTGTAATCGGGACGGGCCATGACTTCATTTGCCGACACCCAGGACGAGAAGCTCCTGACTCTTGTTCCCGACCATCAGGTCTCCCTGCGGGAGACCTTCGGGGTCGACTCCGACATGATGGTTCCCGCGTTCGGCGAGCGGGACCCGCACGTGCCCGACGTGGACAGCGCCTACCGGTTCGATCCGGAGACCACCAAGGCCATCTGCGCCGGGTTCGCCCATGACCGCAGGGTCATGGTGCAGGGCTATCACGGCACGGGCAAGTCCACCCACATCGAGCAGGTCGCCGCACGCCTCAACTGGCCGCTGATCCGTGTGAACCTGGACAGCCACGTCTCGCGGATCGACCTGGTCGGCAAGGACGCCATCGTCCTGAAGGACGGCAAGCAGGTCACCGAGTTCCGGGAGGGCATCCTGCCGTGGACCATCCAGCGGCCGATCGCCCTGGTCTTCGACGAATACGACGCCGGCCGGCCCGACGTGATGTTCGTGATCCAGCGGGTGCTGGAGGCGCAGGGCAAGCTGACCCTGCTGGACCAGAACCGGGTGATCCGGCCAAACCGCTACTTCCGGCTCTTCTCCACGACCAACACCATCGGCCTGGGCGACACGACGGGGCTCTATCACGGCACCCAGCAGATCAATCAGGGCCAGATGGACCGCTGGTCGATCGTCACCACGCTCAACTACCTCGCTCACGACGTCGAGGCGGACATCGTGGTGGCGAAGTGCCCGTCCTATGACAACGCAGAGGGTCGCCGGACGGTGGCCGCCATGGTTCGGGTGGCGGACATGACCCGCAATGCCTTCATCAATGGCGACATCTCGACAGTGATGAGCCCGCGGACCGTCATCACCTGGGCGCAGAACGCCGAGATCTTCGACGGCGACCTGGGCGTGGCCTTCCGTATGACCTTCCTGAACAAGTGCGACGAGCTTGAGCGCGGCACGGTGGCCGAGTTCTTCCAGCGCGCCTTTGGCCAGGAACTGCCTGAAAGCACCGCCCGCCCCCGCCTTGGCTGAGTCCGTCTCGGCTGAGTCCGGCGGACGCCCCGACCGGGAGACTGTCCGCCGGAAGCCGGGTCGCCTTTGCTGAGTTGAGGAGAACCTGAACCCCGGCCATGTCCAGAAATCCGGAAAGCCCCGTCGAGCCCTTCAAGCGCGCCCTGGCCAACGCCGTGCGCTCGCTCGCCCAGAACCCGGAACTGGAGATCGTCTATTCCGGGGAGGCCCCCGGCGTGCAGGGCGACCGGGCGGTGCTGCCGCACCCGCCCCGGGACCTGACCCCCGACGACGCCGCCCGGATCCGGGGCATGGCCGACCAGATGGCCCTGCGCATGTCGCAGCATGACCCGGCCATCCACGCCCGGACCCGACCGGGCTCGGCGGAAGGCCAGCCGGTCTTCGACGCCCTTGAGCAGGCGCGGATCGAGGCCGTCGGCGCCAACGCCCTGGGCGGGGTCAAGGCCAACCTGAAAGCCATGCACGAGGCCGCCTGGGCGCGCCGGCCCTTCAATCCCATCGAGGCTCAAGCCAACCCGCCGATGGCGGACATTGTCTCCCTGCTGGTGCGCGAGCGCCTGACCGGGGTGGAGCCTCCGGTGAACGCGCGCCCGCTGGTCGACATGTACCGCGCCGAGATCGAGGCCCGGGGCGGGGAGACCCTGGACAAGCTGGGCGAGGTCATCGGCGACCAGAAGGCCTTCGGCCGTCTGGCCCGCAGCCTGCTGCGCGACCTCTCCATGGGCGACGACCTGACGGACGCGCCGGAGCAGGCCGACCCGCAGGA
This sequence comes from Phenylobacterium sp., assembly GCA_046093265.1. GTDB lineage: Bacteria > Pseudomonadota > Alphaproteobacteria > Caulobacterales > Caulobacteraceae > Phenylobacterium. The sequence goes on from JBJTFE010000280.1 coordinate 2,407, forward strand.
GGAGGACGGCGACGAGGGGGAATCCGAGGCCAGCGAGCAGGGCGAAGAGGGCGAAGGCGAAGCCCAGTCGCCGCAGCAGACCAGCCTCGACGACGGCGAGTCCACCCATCGCGAAAGCGAGGACGCCGACAGCCAGCTCACCGAGGCGATGGAGGATCCCAACGCCGAGGACATGGATGAGCCCCCCGAGATGGGAGAGGGCGACCAGCCGGCCCGCCCGGAGATCAAGGGCGAGGGCAAGGTCGCGACCTACAAGGTCTTCACCACCGCCCACGACGAGGTCGTCGCCGCCGAGGAGCTCTGCGAGGCTGAAGAGCTGATCCGCCTGCGCGCCTACCTCGACCAGCAGCTGGCCAGCCTGTCCACCGTGGTCTCACGGCTGGCCAACAAGCTGCAGCGCAAGCTGATGGCCCAGCAGAACCGCTCCTGGACCTTCGACCTCGAGGAAGGGATCCTGGACGTGGCGCGCCTGACCCGCGTCATCGTCGATCCCACCGCCTCCCTCGCCTTCAAGGAGGAGGAGGACACCGAGTTCCGCGACACGGTGGTCAGCATCCTCATCGACAACTCCGGATCCATGCGCGGCCGTCCGATCATGGTGGCCGCGGTGTGCGCCGACATCCTGGCGCGCACGCTGGAGCGCTGCGGGGTCAAGACCGAGGTTCTGGGCTTCACCACCCGGGCCTGGAAGGGCGGAAGCTCCCGCGAGGACTGTCTGAAGGCCGGCAAGCCGGCTGCGCCTGGCCGGCTGAACGACCTGCGGCACATCATCTACAAGGCCGCCGACGCGCCGTGGAGGCGCGCCCGACGCAATCTCGGCCTGATGATGCGCGAGGGCCTGCTGAAGGAAAACATCGATGGCGAGGCCCTGATGTGGGCCCACCAGCGCCTGATCGGCCGCTCCGAGGCCCGGCGGATCCTGATGGTGATCTCGGACGGCGCCCCGGTGGATGACTCGACCTTGTCGGTGAATTCAGGCCACTATCTCGAGAAGCACCTGCGCGAGGTGATCGCCGAGATCGAGGGCAAGAGCCCGGCCCAGTTGATCGCCATCGGCATCGGCCACGATGTGACCCGCTACTACCGCCGCGCGGTGACCATCGTTGATGTCGAGCAACTGGCGGGCGCCATCGTCGACCAGCTGGCCGAGCTTTTCGACGAGGAGCCGCGCAAGGCCAACCGCCGCACCGCCGGATTGCTGGCGCCGCCGCCGCACACCCAGGGCCCGGACGGGCCGCCGCGGCGCTCGACCTTCAAGGAAGTCAGGAAGGCGGTCCTCTGATGCGCAGAATTCTGATCGCCGCCCTGGCCCTGCTGGCGACCGCCTGCGCAGACCGGTCTGTCCGCGCAACGGGCCCGGTGCAGGCCGGCCCCTGGGTGACCGTCGTCTCGGAACCGGTTGCAGCGGATCCCACGCGACCCGACCGGACGGATTTCGGACGCTTCCGGTACGCCGGCGGCGTGGCCCTGACCGCGACGGACAGCGGGCGTCTGCACGGGCTGTCCGACATCCGAGTGGTCAAGGGCGAACAGCTCGTGGGCGTAACGGATGAGGGCGACCTCTTCGAAGCCCGCCTCAGACTGGACGCTCAGGGGCGACTTGCGGGGGTGGACCGGGCGCGCATCACCCCGCTGACCGGTGAGAATGGCGGTCCGCTGGGCGGCAAGCTGGAGGCCGACGCCGAGGGCCTGGCGATCCTGAAGGACGGATCGCGCCTGGTCAGCTTCGAGCAGCGGCATCGGATTCTCCGCTACACCGCCGATGGCCGTCCGCCGCGGGAGGTGAACCGCCCCGCCGCCAACTTCCCTGCAAACGGAGGGCTTGAGGCCCTGTCCGCCGATCCCGCCCGGGGTCCGGACGCCTGGCTGGCGGGGGGCGAGGAGTCCGGCGACCTCTGGACATGCACCCTGCGAACACCCTGCCAGTCGCTGGGAACCCTTCCGAAGCCGTTCGAGTTCGGCCTGGTGGCCGTGACCCCCCTGCCCGACGGCGGGCTCGCCTACATGATCCGCGCCTGGGACCCGCTTCGGGGCTCGAGGATCGCGCTCATCCTGCGCAACGCCGCCGGCGCGGAAGTGGATCGGCTGGAACTTGCCCGGCCCCTGACGACGGATAACCTCGAGGGCTTCGACGTCCTGCCAGGCAAGGACGGCGGTCTCCGCTTTCTCCTGGCCTCGGACGACAACTTCTCGACCGAGCAGCGGACCTTGCTCCTGGCCTTCGACTGGAAGCCCTGAAGGCCTTCCCTGCAGTCATTCGGGTTCGAAAAAATGAAAAAAGCCGCCCCGGAGGGCGGCCCTTTCTACGAACCAGATGTCCGAAACCGTCAGGCGGCGACCTGCGCGGCGAGCTTGGCCTTGACCTGGCGCTTGATCTTCAGAGCCCGGGGCGAGAGGTCCTCGTCGCGGGCTTTCACCAGGTAGGCGTCCAGGCCACCCTTGAAGTCGAGGGTGCGCAGGACGGCGTTGGTGATGCGCAGCTTGAAGGTCTGGCCAAGGGCGTCCGACTGCAGGGACACGGGCGCCAGGGCCGGCAGGAAGCGGCGCTTGGTCTTGACGTTCGAGTGGCTCACATTGTGGCCGATCATCGGACCGACACCAGAGAGTTCACAGCGGCGCGACATGGGTTTCTCATCCCGACAGAAAGAGGCCCGGAGGCCGCGCGGCCACCGGGGGAGCGGCGATATAGGCGAAGCGGGCCGTGGAGGTCAAGGCTGAGTCCGGGAGGCGCGAATTGCTGATAGTTGTCGAGATGCGCTCGGTCGTCGAATTCGCCGAACGTCCGTAGACGGGAGCGCGCGCCCGATCTGACCCGGGGCACCTGGCGGGGTCGATTTGAAGCCGCCGTAGACACAAATGCCGTTGGCGGGCGCGAGGTAGCCCTTCTCAGAGTTCGCTCGATAGCGGTCCGCGTGATATGACGCGCGGCGGCGAGGGAACGGTGGCTGATTTTCTTGATCGTGACGCAACGGATCAACTCGCGGCTCTGCGGTCGGGCGATATCAGTGCGCGCGAACTCTTACTCGCGGCCGTTGAACGCGCCGAACGGACGGCTGACGTGAACGCAGTTGTTTCGCGCGATGTTGAGCGCGCGCTCCGTGAGGCAAAACTCGTCGACGAGAAGCGCGCGCGAGGCGACGAAGTCGGTATGCTCGGCGGGATTGAAGACGCTCCTCAATCGCAAGGCAGTCGATGCATGCGTGGTGGAGAGCGTTCGAAAAGCCGGCGCCATTGTTTGGGGAAAGAGCAACACGCCCGCGAATGCCGGAGATTGGCAGACCTACAATGCGCTCTACGGCGTCACGAACAATCCGCTCGATCAGACGCGAACACCAGGCGGGTCTTCCGGGGGATCAGCCGCAGCACTGGCGGCTAGGATCACGGCTCTCGAGATCGGCGCTGACATTGCAGGCTCCCTCCGCATTCCCGCCAGCTATTGCGGCGTTTTCGCGCACAAGCCGTCCTTCGGCGTCATCTCCCAGCGTGGCCTCGTTCCTCCCGCCGTAAGGGCCGCAGATATCGATCTTACGGTGGTCGGCCCGATGGCCAGATCGGCCCGGGACCTCCAACTGCTCTACAACACGATCGCAGATCATCCGGACGCGACGCGAAAGCGGGCGACACTCCGGACACTGCGTGTTGGGCTTTGGATCGATGAACCCGCCTTCGTACTGGATCATCCGGTGCACGATACGATTAGGGCCTTCGCGGAAAGATTGAGCGCAGCTGGCTCTGTCGTCTCGCCCATAAGTGCACCCGTACCGCCGGATGTGCTGCTCAGCACCTACACGATGCTCCTCTTTGCAATCATGGGCGCGTCCGTACCGCCATTGGCGGGCGTACTCTTCGAAGCTCTGCGCGGCCCTGCACGGGTCGCAAAAGCAATGGGAGCGAGCCCTATGTCATGGGCTCAAGGCGTACTTGGGTATGCGGCCCGGCATCGAGACTGGTTGGCAGCGAATGAAACCCGCGCGAACCTGCGCGGCGAAATGATCACCTTTTTCCAACGGTATGACATCCTGATCTGCCCGTGCGCGCCCACGGCCGCCTTTCCGCATGACCACCGCCCAATCAATTGGCGCACGCTCTCAACATCCAACGGGGACCGGTTTTCCTATCTGCGGATGCTCGAATGGTCGGCGCTCGCGACGACATGCGGCCTGCCCGCCACGGCCATACCGGCGGGTTTAGCCGCCAGCGGCCTTCCCGTAGGGATTCAGATCATCGGCCCGCCGGGCAGCGACACCTTCGTGATCGCCGTCGCCGAGGCAATTGAGAAAGCTCTGCAAGCGGCCAGAGCCGACGTCCAAAATCAAGTCGGGTAAAGGATGATCTGTGTGGCGCGGAACAGCGCCATGCGACGGCCGCTCGGCAGGGAGGTTATCTCGGCATCCCACAGCTGCGTCGTGCGCCCGTTGTGAACGAGAGAAGCGATGATTTCGACTTCACCCATCGTCGCTGTGCCGATGAAGTTGCACTTGACCTCAGCCGTCGTGAAACTGCGTGCGCCTTCCGGCCATGCGGTCGATACGCCGTAGGCGCACAGGAGATCGGCCAGGGTCAGCCCGACGCCGGCCAGGAGGTAGCCGGTATGTGCAACGAGGTCGGGTCGAACGGTGAACCGCCCTGCTACGCGACCGTCGCTCACCGCGGTTACGGAAAGTCCCAAATGCTCCGGCAGCTTGCCGACATTGGCCTGGTTTAGCCGCTCAACGGAGGTTTGGTTCGTTGTTGCGACCATCTGACGTGCTCCGGAGCCCTACCTTCAGTGGCGCCCTTCCGTCTGCTCGGCTCGATATTCGAGGAGCTTGCGGTAGACGTCGAATTACCAAGCCCGTCCCAGAAATCGCTCAGATCAAGCCTGTTCGGTGAAGTTGCCAGCGCTAACTTGAAAGAACAAGTCACTGCCCGTAATCGGGACATCGTAGACGGCAGGATCGACCTCAGGATGCGACGGCAGTCTGAACAATGGGAAGGGTCCTCGGACCTGAGACTTCGGGACATGGGGGAGAAGGGCGGATGAGAAAGACGGTGGTGATCACGGGGGCCGGGCGCGGGATCGGGCGGCGACTCGTTGAGCTCTACCTGGACGCCGGCGACCAGGTCGTCGCGGGCGTTCGGGATCCGGCGGCGGTCCGGGAGTTGCAACAAGGCTCAGGCGGCGGAGACCTGGAGGTCTGCGCCCTCGACGTCCGGGATGGCGGCTCCGTGCAGCGCCTGGCCGATGCGCTGGGCGGACGCCGGGTCGACCTTCTCATCAACAATGCGGGCGTGATGGGCGGCGACCGACAGTCGCTGGACGATATGGATTACGACGCCTGGCGGGACGCCCTGGAGGTCAACACCCTGGCGCCCTTTCGGGTGACCACCGCCCTGTTGCCCAACCTCGCCCGAGCCCCTCAGCCGAAGATCATCACCTTGACCAGCCAGATGGGGTCTCTCAGCCGCAATAGCCCTGGCGCGTTCGCGTACAGGAGTTCGAAGGCCGCTGCGAACAAGGTCATGCAGGTGATGGCGCTGGAACTCAAGGCCCGGGGCATGATCGTCTGCCCGATGCACCCCGGCTGGGTCCGCACCGACATGGGCGGACCGAGCGCGGCGATCTCTGTTGAAGATAGCGCCCGCGGTCTCGTCGAGGTGATCGAGCGGCTGGGCATGGCTGAGTCCGGACGGTTCTGGACCTGGGACGGCGCCGAGCATCCCTGGTAGCCGGGGCCCCCGACAGGGCCCGTTGGCGTCGGTCCGGTCCTGCGCCTTTGCTGTGGACGGATCGATTTTTTCATTTGTGGTTAACGGGCGATCGGCTACAATTACCAGTATGGAACAAAGTCCGAATCGCGCGATGTCGCTGATTCGGTCATGATTCGTTTCGCCCGTGTTCAGGCGGTCACCGCGGTCGTGTTAAGACCTCCGGGGCATTTCCGGGTGGGGGCCCGCGTCAGGCGCTTGCGAGGCGCCGATTCCCACCCCACCCTGTGTCCATGAACGAGCGTTCGCCGGGTCCCGCGCCATCGCGCCTCGTCGCTGTCCTGGGGCCCACCAACACCGGCAAGACCCACTTCGCCGTGGAGCGAATGCTGGGACACGCCTCCGGCATGATCGGCCTGCCGCTGCGGCTGCTCGCCCGCGAGATCTATGACCGCATCGTCCGCGCCCGGGGGCCCCGCGCGGTGGCCCTGATCACCGGTGAGGAAAAAATCATCCCGCCCCGGGCGGCCTATTTCGTCTGCACGGTCGAGGCGATGCCGCTCAGCCGCGAGGTTGAGTTCCTGGCGGTGGACGAGATCCAGCTCTGCGCCGACCCCGAGCGGGGTCATGTGTTCACCCACAGGCTCCTGCATGCCCGGGGCCGATCGGAGACCCTGCTCCTCGGTTCCCTCTCCATGGCGCCGCTCATCCGACGCCTCCTGCCGGACGCCGAGATCGTCAGTCGAGAGCGGTTCTCCACCCTGTCCTACGCAGGTGGAAAGAAGCTGACCCGCCTGCCCCGGCGAACGGCGGTCGTCGCCTTCTCCGCGGACCAGGTCTACGCGATCGCCGAGCTGATCCGCCGCCAGCGCGGCGGGGCGGCGGTGGTGATGGGATCCCTGTCGCCGCGCACGCGCAACGCCCAGGTCGAGCTCTACCAGTCCGGTGAGGTGGACTTCCTGGTGGCCACCGACGCCATCGGCATGGGCCTCAACATGGACGTCGACCACGTGGCCTTCGCTGGCCTCCAGAAGTTCGACGGCCGCCGCACCCGCCCCCTCCACCCGCAGGAGGTAGGGCAGATCGCCGGACGGGCCGGGCGTTTCCGCAGGGACGGAACCTTCGGGGTGACCGGCGACTGCGAGGAGATGGAGCCCGGCCTGGTCGCCCAGGTGGAAGCGCACCGTTACGACCCGGTCGTCTCGGCGGAGTGGCGCAACCCCCGGCTCGACTTCGGCTCCCTCGGAGGGCTGCTCAGGTCCCTGGGCGAGGCGCCGGGGCGCGAGGGCCTGTCCCTGTCGGCCGAAGCCCTGGACGAGATCACCCTGCGCCAGCTGGCCGCCGACCCCCGTGTGGCGGACCGCTGCCGGGATCGCAGCGCCCTCTTGCATCTCTGGGATGTCTGCCAGACCCCCGACTTCCGCAAGACAGGGGTGGAGGAGCACGTCCGCCTCGCCCGGGAGTTCTTCTTCTGGCTGGCCAGCCACGGACGGCGGATTCCCGAGGACTGGATGGCCGAGCAGTTCCGCCGGCTCGACCGGACCGAGGGCGAGATCGATACCCTCCAGGCCCGGCTGTCCAATGTGCGGACCCTGGCCTATGTCGCCAACCGGCCAGGCTGGCTGAGCGACTCCGCCGGCTGGCAGGGACGGACCCGGGTGCTCGAGGACCGGCTCTCCGACACCCTGCACGAGAAGCTCACCGCCCGGTTCGTGGACCGGCGCACCAGCGTCCTCATGCGCACCCTGCGCAGTTCCGGCGACCTCCTGGCGGGCGTCTCGCGGGAGGGTGTGGTCACCGTGGAGGGGCAGGTGGTCGGCCGGCTTCAGGGCGTGGTCTTCACCCCCGAGCGGGCCGGGTCCGCCCTTGAGGAGAAGGCCCTGCGCGCCGCGGCCAACGCCGCTGCGGCCCCGGAGATCGCCCGGCGCCTGGGACGGTTGGCGGCCGAGCCGGACGAAGCCTTCGCGCTGGACCCTGAAGGCAGGATTCTGTGGCGTGGAGAGGCGGCGGCGGCGGTGCAGGGCGGCGGGCTCTTTGCGCCGCGGGCGCGGCTGTTCGGGGAACTGGGTCCAGCACCCGTGCGCGAGCGGGCGCAGCGTCGCCTGGAGGCCTGGCTGGCGGCGGAGGCCGGACGCCGGCTCGCGCCCCTCGTCCGCCTGGACGAGGCCTTGCGCAGCGGTCGGCTGAGGGGTCTCGCCCGGGGCCTGGCCTGGCGGCTCGTCGAGGCCGGCGGGGTGCTGGACCGGGCCGAGGTGCGGGAGGAGGCGGCGGCCCTGTCCCCGGTCGAGCGCCGCAGCCTCCGCGCCCTCGGCGTGAGGTTGGGCGCCTTCTCCATCTTTCTGCCGGGGCTGCCCTCCCCCGAAGCACTCGACTTTGTCCGCTCTGTGCTGGCGCCGGGCCTGCCCGCCCCCAAGCCAGGAAGGCTGACCAAGGGCCAGGAGGGCCCCCTGCGGCCGGTTCTTGCGGCGGCGGGACTGCGCCGGGCGGGAGATCTGCTGCTCGAGGCGGCGCGTCTTGAGGCCCTGGACGCGGCGCTGCGGTCCGCCCCGTCTTCCAGCCGGGGGGTCGAGGTGGCGCCAGGGCTGGCCAAGGTCCTGGATGGCCCTGTCGAGCACCTGTTCGCCACCCTCCGGGCCCTGGGTTTTGCACCTGTGGAGCGGCCGGCGACGGACCGGCCGGTGACCTGGCGGCGGCGGCGTCCGCCCACGCCGCGGCCTTCCTCCCCCGCGCCGGAGGCCTCCCCCTTCTCCGCCCTCGCGGCCCTGAAGCCCACGGCGGCGCCCGCGCACAGGACGAAACCCGCCCGCCCGGGACGCCGTCCCAGGCGGGCCAGGAAGATCGCGGGATGACCGAGGCGGTCTCCACCCGCGCCGACGTCTGGCTCTGGCGGGCGAGGTTCTTCAAGTCGCGGAGCCGTGCCGCGCGCTTCCTGGACGAGGGCCGGGTGCGCCTGACCCGCGAGGGGTTGGAGACCCGGATCGACAAGTGCGCCCGGCCCGTTCGCATCGGCGACCGACTGGTCTTCGCCATGGCCGGCCGATTGACCGCCGTGGAGGTGCTGGCCATGGGCGAACGCAGGGGCCCGCCGGCCGAGGCGCGCACGCTCTACCGGGCGCTGGAAGCCCGGGACGAGGCCGGGACGGACGCCGCCTGACCCCCTTCCCCGCAGGGACGGGGCGATATAGCCTCGCCTCAAGAGGGAGAGGACCTGAAATGACTGCGCGACTGACCATCCTGGGGGGCCTCGCCGTCCTTGCAGCCCTCGCCCCCATGGACCCGGCGGCGGCGAAGGGCGGCGCACCCGTCGAGGCGCGGAAGGTGGCGGGGCTGGCCGCTCCGGCCGAGATCCGGATCGATCGCTGGGGCGTGCCGCACATCTATGCGCGGTCCGCCCGGGACGCCTTTTTCGTCCAGGGCTACAACGCGGCCAGGGATCGGCTTTGGCAGATCGATCTCTGGCGCAAACGGGGGCTGGGCCTGCTCGCCCGGGACTTCGGAGCGGACTTCGTCGCGCAGGACCGGGCCGCCCGTCTCTTCCTCTACCGCGGCGACATGGCGTCGGAGTGGGCCGCCTACGGCGCCTCGGCGAAGTCCGATACCGAGGCCTTCGTGGCCGGGATCAACGCCTATGTGGACGAGATTCTCGACGGACGAGGCCCCCTGCCCCGGGAGTTCCGCATCGCAGGGACCCGGCCCGACCGCTGGTCTTCCGAGGACGTGGTGCGGATCCGCAGCCATGGCCTGACCCGCAACGCGAACATGGAGGTTACCCGGGCGCGCATCCTCTGCCTGGGCGGCGCGGGCGCCGACCGGCTCTTCAAGAAGCTGGAGCCGGACTGGACGACCCGGGTTCCCGAGGGGCTGGACCCCTGCGCCGTTCCCGCCAATGTGCTCGATGACTACAATCTCGCCACCCGGGGCGTGAAGCTGGACGCTGCCCGCCGCCGCCTGGCCGCAGAGGCCTCGCTTCCGGACTCCCAGGGCTCGAACAACTGGACGATTGCGCCATCCCGCACGACCACGGGGCGGGCGATCCTGGCCAACGACCCGCACCGTGACCATGGCCTGCCCTCCCTGCGCTATGTCGCCCACCTGGAGGCGCCGGGAATGTCGGTGATCGGCGCCGGCGAGCCGGCCCTGCCCGGCGTTTCCATTGGCCACAACGGGACCATCGCCTTCGGACTGACGATCTTCTACGCCGACCAGGAGGATCTCTATGTCTACGAGACCTCGCCGCAGGACGCGGGGCTCTACCGTTACGGGGACGGCTGGGCGCGTATGGAGACCGTGCGCGAACGCATCGAGGTGCGCGGCGAGGCCCCGCGGGAGGTGGACCTGAAGTTCACCCGGCACGGCCCCGTGATCTCCGCCGACGCCTCCGGCAATCGGGCCATTGCCCTCAGATCCGTCTGGGCGGAGCCCGGCGCCAGCGCCTACTTCGGATCGCTTGGCTACATGAACGCCCGCTCCTGGCCGGAGTTCAAATCCGCCCTCGCCAACTGGGGCACGCCGAGCGAGAATCAGGTCTATGCCGACGTCTCCGGACGCATCGGGTGGGTCGCTGCGGGTCGCGTGCCCGCCCGGCCGAACTGGGACGGCCTGCTGCCGGTTCCGGGCGACGGGCGATACGAATGGCGGGGCTTCCTGTCGCAGGAGGAACTGCCCTCCCGGGTCGATCCTTCGGAGGGTTACATCGCCACCGCCAACGCGATGAATCTGCCGGCAGGCTATCCGGTCGCCGAGCGCAAGGTCGGATTCGAATGGTCCAATCCCTCGCGCCTCCAGCGGATCGACGAGGTGCTTGGCGCCGGCAGGCCGATCAGCCTCGCCGACGCCATGGCCCTTCAGACGGACCCGACGGATGTCACCTCGCGCCGACTCCTGAAGCTTCTGGCGCCGCTGAAATCCCCCGATCCCCAGACGGCCAGGGCGCTGGACCTGCTGCGCGGCTGGGACGGCGCGGCCAGGGCGGACAGCGCCGCCGCAGCTGTTTTCCTGACCTGGACGGGCAAGCACCTTGGACCCGCGGTGGTCGCACAGTCCGCGCCGGAAGCGGTCCGCGGTCTGATCGGCGGGGGCGACCTTGCAGCGGTCATGGACCTTCTGGAGACCCCTGGGGTGGCCTTCGGTACGGACCCCGGGGCGACCCGGGACGCCCTGCTGCTCCAGAGCCTGAAGGCCGCCGTTGAAGAGGTCGCCGCCCGGCTGGGCCCAGAGCCGGCCGGTTGGGCCTGGGGCCGGCTGCACCAGGCCCAGTTCACCCACGTCCTGGCGCCTCTGGCGCCCGAAGGCGAGAAGGCTGGCCTGAGCGTCGGTCCCGCGCCCATGGCCGGCACGGCGCTTTCGCCCCTCGCGGCGAGCTGGCGACCTGAGGACTTCCGCGTGACGTCCGGCGCCTCATTCCGGATGGTGCTGGACGTCGGCGACTGGGACTCAAGCCGGTTCATCAACACGCCAGGACAATCTGGCGACATCGACAGCCCCCATGCCCGCGACCTTTTCGAGACCTGGGCGAAGGGCGGATACCTGCCCCTCTTCTACAGCCGGAAGGCGGTTGAGGCTGCGACCGAGAAGGTGATCCGGCTATCCCCCGCCCGATGAGGGGCGGTCGGCATTGACAACCCCGGCGCGGACCGCGAGAACCCGCGCCGGAAGCGACCTGGACCTGGAGCCCGAGAGCCGCGATGACCTACATCGTCATGGACCCGTGCATCAAATGTAAGTTCATGGACTGCGTGGAGGTCTGTCCG
>JBJTFE010000281.1:0-2001 GCA_046093265.1 Phenylobacterium sp.
AGGCCTGGTTCTGGGACACCCTGGTGGACGCCGACCTGAGGGCGCTCGGCCGGGCTGCGGCGAGCGAGATGCACGCCGGCTTCCGCGCCCTGCGGCTGGAGTGCCCGATGGACCTGGCCAGGCCGGTCGAGGCCGTCGCCCTGTCCGACGACGCCCTGGCGGACATCGCCCGGGTCCAGGCCCTGTGGACGGATCTTTTTTCTCGCAGCGGCGGGCCGTTCCTGCTGGGCGAGTGGTCGAACGCCGACGCCTTCTTCACGCCCGTCGCCACGCGGTTCCGCACCTATGCGGTGGACCCGGGTTCCCCGCTCCTGGCGGCCTACATGGACCGGCTGCTGACCTGGCCGGACTTCCTGGAGTGGGAGGCGGCGGGACGCCTGGAGACCTGAGCGCCCGCCGTCCGCCGGGTTCAGCCCATCTTGTAAACGCAGACCTTGTTGCCTTCAGTGTCGCGGAAGTAGGCGCCGTAGAAGGTGGGCATGCGCTCGCCGGGGGGGCCCTCGCAGGTCCCGCCATTAGCCAGGGCGGCGGCGTGGACCTGGTCCACCACCTCGCGGCTGGGGGCGGAGATGGCGGGCATGACGCCGTTGCCCGGGGTCGCCGCGCCCTTGTCGTAGGGAATGCAGACGCCGAGCATGGCGCCTGTGCCGTTGGTGTAGAGTTCCATCCGGTCGCCCGACATGGCGGGCTTGGCGCCGAGGGGGGCGAGGGCGGCGCGATAGAAGGCCTTGGCGCGTTCGAAGTCGCTGGCGCCGAGGGTGACGTATCCGAGCATGGGGAATCCTCCTTGTTTCGACGCGCAGTTTAGCGGCCCTTTACGACCGCGTAAGCCTCCAGGGCCCGGGCCCGGGCGAAGTCGTGGTCGACGACGGGTGCGGGATAGTCGCGGCCCAGCCGGACGCCGGCCTGGTCCAGCACCAGGGGCGGCGCCGTCCAGGGGGCGTGCAGCCACTTGTCGGGCAGGCGGGCGAGCTCAGGGACCCACTTGCGGACGTACCGCCCGTCCGGGTCGAATTTCGCCCCCTGGGCCATGGGGCTGAAGATGCGGAAATAGGGCGCGGCGTCGGCGCCGCTGCCGGCCACCCACTGCCAGTTACCCGCGTTGGAGGCGTGGTCGGCGTCCACCAGGGTGTCCCAGAACCAGGCCTCCCCTTCCCTCCAGTCGAGGAGCAGGTGTTTGGCCAGGAAGGAGGCGCAGATCATCCGGACACGGTTATGCATCCATCCGGTGGTCCAGAGCTCGCGCATGCCCGCGTCGACGATGGGATAGCCGGTTCGCCCGCGGCGCCAGGCGGCGAGATCAGGTGTGGACCTGCGCCAGGCCACGGCCTCGAAGCGGGGATCGAAGCTGGCGAGCGCCAGGTCCCGTCCGCGGCCGCTGATCGCCGCGTTGAACTCGCGCCAACCCAGTTCAGCGAGGAACTTCTCCGCGTCGGTCTCGGGGGCGGCGCCCCTCTCAACGGCGTTCAGCGCGCCCCGCCAAAGAGCCAGGGGGCTGATCTCGCCGAAGTGCAGATGGGCGGACAGGCGCGAGACGCCCGGCTCGGCGGGGAAGTCCCGGGCCCGGCCGTAGCCCGCCAGCCCGCGGGCGAGGAAACGGCCGAGGCGTTCCCGGGCGCCGGCTTCCCCCGGGGTCCAGTCGTCGAACCCGGCGGACCAGTCCGGTGAGACCGGGTGCAGGCCCCAGGAGTCAAGGGTCTCCGATGCAGGCCAGGCGTCGGGAGCGGGAAAGCGCGCCGGCGGTTCGATCCTGCCTGGATCGGAGATGAGCGGGCGCGCGGCGCGCCTGATCCCCGAACTGGCCGCCGAGACCGGCGCGACCTCGGTCCACTGGAATGACCTCATCGACCCCGGGCTGAGGGAAAGGGATGACCAGCTGGCGACCCGTCTCGCCGCTACAGGCCTCTCTGTCGGGCGCTGGAACGGCGCCTACCTCCTGCGGCCGGACGAGGTCACCACGCGCACCGGCGGCGCCTTCAGCGTCTTCACCCCCTTCTGGCG
>JBJTFE010000282.1:0-10513 GCA_046093265.1 Phenylobacterium sp.
CTACATGGACGCCCCCGGCAAGCGAGAAGAGCTGCACGACATGGCCCGGCGAATTGCCTCGGTGGGCTACTTCGTGGTGTTGCCGACTCTCTACTATCGCCGGGTGCGCGAGTACGAACTCGCCGCGCGTGACGAGGCCAGCATGAAGGTCATGTTCGAGCACATGGCCAGTCTGAGCAATTCACTCATCGCATCGGACACTGACGCCCTGATGGCCTATGTGGATGCCCAGCCGGCGGCACGCAAGGATCGTGTGGGCGCGGTGGGCTATTGCATGAGCGGCCCCTTCGTGGTCACTGCGGCGGCACACGAGCCCCGGCTGCGCTGCATTGCCTCGATCACGGCGCCAACATGGTCACCGATCAAGCCGATTCGCCGCATCGGGTGCTCGACCGGGTCAAGTGCGAGGCCTACTTCGCCTGCGCCGAGATCGATCGCTGGGCGCCGCCCGAAACGGTCGCCACGCTCGAGAAAGCGCTGCAGGCGGCGGGTGTCAGGCATGCGCCTTGATCGCCCCGACCGCCCGGCTTGGCAAGCCAGCCTTGACTTCCGGGGCGGAGAGGGCCACTTCCCCCCTGCGCTCCGGCTTTTCCGGGGCGTCTTCGGCGTTCCAGTCGCGTGAGGGTTGCCCCGGCAGCCCGCCTGTCGAGCGCCCTGCAGCGACATCGCAGATCGCCCCGCCACGCGGGGGCATCCCCCAAATGACCCGCCGAACGGCGCCCCGAGACGGGCCGACCGATTCCGCGCACCGAAAGTTTCGATTCCTTGACCCAGTTCTCCGACCTCGGCCTCGATCGCGGCCTCCTCAAGGCCCTTTCCGACGAGGGCTACTCCAAGCCGACGCCCATCCAGGCCCAGGCCATTCCTCCCGTCCTCGAAGGCCGGGACATCCTGGGCATCGCCCAGACCGGCACCGGAAAGACCGCCGCCTTCGCCCCGCCCCCCCGTCCCCGGCTGGCGGCGGATCGCCGCCAGGCGCCCCGCCGCGGCTGCCGCGTCCTGGTGCTGTCGCCCACCCGCGAGCTCGCGACCCAGATCGGCGAGAGCTTCAAGGCCTATGGCCGGCATCTCGGCGTGTCGGTGGCGGTCATCTTCGGCGGCGTGAAATACGGCGGCCAGATGCGCGCCATGGCGCCGGGCGTCGACATCCTGGTGGCCACGCCCGGCCGGCTGATCGACCACCTGGGCGAGAAGACCGTCACCCTGCAGGGGGTCGAGACCTTCGTCCTCGACGAGGCCGACCAGATGCTGGACATGGGCTTCATCGTCCCGATCCGCCGCATCGTGAAATACCTGCCCAAGGCTCGGCAGAACCTCTTCTTCTCGGCCACCATGCCCACCGAGATCGGCCAGCTGGCCGGCGAGCTTCTCAACCCGAACCCCGTGAAGGTCTCGGTGACGCCCCAGGCGACCACCGTCGAGAAGGTCCGCCAGAAGGTCATCTTCGTGGAACAGGACCGCAAGCGCGCCCTGCTGGCGGAGCTGTTCGAGGCCAGGGACTTCCGGCGGGTCATCGTCTTCACCCGCACCAAGCGCGGCGCCGACCGGGTCGCCAAGGCCCTGGAGCAGTCCGGGGTCGAGGCCGCCTCGATCCACGGCGACAAGAGCCAGGGCCAGCGCGAGCGCGCCCTGGCCGCCTTCAAGGCCGGGGAGGTCCGCGCCCTGGTGGCCACGGACATCGCCGCCCGCGGCATCGACATCGACGCCGTCACCCACGTGGTCCAGTACGAACTGCCCAACGTGCCGGAGTCCTACGTCCACCGGATCGGCCGGACGGCCCGGGCCGGCGCCGACGGCTCCGCCGTGGCCTTCTGCGCTGATGACGAGCGCAACCTGCTCAAGGACATCCAGAAGATCACCCGCCAGACCATCCCGAACGAGGACCGGCGGCGCGATGCGGGCCTTTCCGTCATGACCGCCCACATGCCCGAGGCCGCCGCCGCCCCGGCGGGCGGGCGCCCCGGCCCCCGCGGACACCGCAAGGGCGGCGGCCGCGGCGACGGCCCGAAGGCGGCCGGCGGACAGGGACGTCCCGAAGGCCGGTCCGACCTGCCCGGCGGCCTGCGCAAGCAGAGGAACCGTCCCGCAGCCTCAAAGCCGGGCGCCTTCGCCTCCACCCGCCCCATCGACCAGTCCCAGTTCCGCGGCCCGAAACGCGAAGGCGCGCAGGCCAAGTGGAGCCCGTTGGACTAGGACGACCGGCGCTTCCGCAGCCCCCCTCCGGCCCGCTGCGCGGTCCACCTCCCCCTCAAGAGGTGGAGGAATTACAGTCACTTAATTTCTCCCCCTCCCAGGGGGAGCTCCCCGCGAAGCGGGGTGAGGGGGTGCAACGGCCTCTCCGCAGACCCCTCCCGGGCCTAGCTCCGGTAGTCGCCGTTGATGGCGACGTACTGCTTGGTCAGGTCGCAGGTCCAGATGGTGGCGGAGCCGCGGCCGACGCCGACGTCGACGCTGACCTCCAGCTCGGCCTTCTTCATGTAGGCGCTCATCTTTCCCTCGTCGTAGGTGGGCGAGATGAGGCCGTCCTGGGCGGCGACGAGGGGCCCGAACTGGACCTTGATGCGGGTGCGGTCGACGGGTTCGTCCGCCCGGCCGACGGCCATGACGACCCGGCCCCAGTTGGCGTCCTCTCCGGCGAAGGCGGTCTTGACCAAGGGGCTCTCGGCGATGGTCCGGGCGATCTTGCGCGCCGAGGCCGGGCTCTCCGCCCCGGTGACGTTGATCCGGACGAACTTGGTCGCCCCCTCCCCGTCCCGCACGAGCTGCAGGGCGAGGTCCAGCAGGACCGCCTCGAGCTTCTCGCGGAAATCCGCCAGCCGGCGGTCCCCGGCCCGGCTGATCCGGGGCGCCTCCGACTGGCCGGTGGCGAACAGCAGGAGGGTGTCGTTGGTCGACCGGTCCCCGTCCACCGTCACGCAGTTGAAGGTCGAGCGCGTGTAGAGGCTGGCCAGGTTCTGCAGGGCCTTGGGGGCGATGTCGGCGTCGGTGGCGAAGAAGGCCAGCATGGTGGCCATGTCCGGGGCGATCATGCCCGAGCCCTTGCAGATGCCGGCGATCCGCACGGTCTTGCCGTCGATCTCCGCCGCGGCGAAGGCCCCCTTGGGGAAGGTGTCGGTGGTCATGATGGCCCGCGCGGCGCCCGCCCAGCCGTCCGCGGACAGGGCGGCGTCGACCTCGGGAAGGCGCTGGGTGATCTTCGTATCGTCGAGCAGGACGCCGATAACGCCGGTGGAGGCGATCATGACGTCGCGCTGGCGACAGTCGAAGCGCTTGGCGACGGCCGAGGCGACCCGGCGGGCGGCGTCGGCCCCGGGCTTGCCGGGGAAGGAATTGGCGCAGCCGGCGTTGACCACGAGGGCCCGGGCGCCCTCGCCCTGCGACTGGGCGAGCGCCCTGCGGCACCAGTCGACCGGGGCCGAGCCGACGCCGTGGCGGGTGAAGACCCCGGCCACGCTGGTCCCCTCGGCGAAGCGCATCACCAGGAGGTCCTCGCGATCATGCTTGTAGAAGCCGGCGCGGCCGGTCGCGAGCTTCACCCCGTCGATGGGCGGGATGAGAGGGAACGGGACGGCGAGAGGCGAAACCGGCAGGGCGCCCTTGGCGGGCGCCGGGGCGACGCCGGCGCCCTCGTCGAAGGCGCGCGACTGGCGGTCCGCACGCCGCAGGGCGGCGCGCTTCAGGGCGGAGGCGAGCGGGTCCAGGGCGCGCTCGATCGTCTGTCCCACCGCCTCCACGGGCTTTGCGGCGGAACGGGGGCGGGACGGCGGGCCCCCGTTCGGCGTCGGCTTGCGGCTCATGGCTTGGTCCCCTCCTTCGGCGACTGGGGCGCAGCTTCCGGCGCGGGTGCGCCAGAGGCCGGCTCACGCGGCTGCCCGGGTACATCCGGCGTAGTCTTGAGGAAGGTCTGGACCTTCGCCTGACCCCGAAGCTTCTCCAGCAGGTCGCGGACCTGATCGTAGGTCAGGAAGCGGACGATCTGCGGTCGCGCGGCCTCAAGGGTGATCGGCTCCTCGGGCCTGCGGTCCTCGATCTTGACGAGCGCCCACCCGCCCTCAACCTGAAAGGGACCGATCGTCTGTCCCGCCTTGGCGGTCTTCAGAGCCGCCTCGTAGGAGTCCGGCATGATGTCAGCGGTAAAGTACCCGAGATCGCCGCCGTTGAACCGGGTGGCGGCGTCGAGAGACCGCTCCATGGCCAGGGCCTCGAAGGAGCCCCCCGAGGCCAGAAGCTTGCGGATCGCCTCAGCCTCCGGCTGGGTCGCCACGACGATCTGACGGGCGCGGATCTCCTCCGTCTGGCGGGAAAGCCGGACCTGCTCCTGGTAGAGACTGCGGATGGCCGGCTCACTGATGGCGCCGGTGACGGTGGAGTCCACCACCAGGTCCGCCAGGATGCGCTCCCGGGCGGCGGCGAGCCGCCGCTGGACGGCGGGGTCCTTGTCCAGCTTGCGCCGGGCGGCCTCGGCGGCCAGCAGTCGCCGGTCGATCACTTCGTCGGTGGTGCGTCGGAACTGTTCAGAGGACGGATCGAGGGGCTCACCCTCACCGATCAGGCCCTGGGCGACGGCCTCGCGTTTGACGTCAGAGGTCCAGACCGGGACTCCGTTGACACGGGCGACCACCAGGTCACCGGCCTCAGGCGGCGATTCCGAGCGTTCGCGTCCCTGGCATCCGGTCAGGCCCAGGCAGGCGATGGCCAGAGCGCTCAGAAAAAGACGCCGGAGGTTGGCGGGTGCGACCATCATCATGCCGTCGGGTATCCCTGCGGAAACGAACCGGAGACTGTCCCTAGACCTTCCGGCACGCCCTGCAAAGCTCAGCGACCGAGGCCTGCGCCGGGGGGGCCTGCGTTGACAGTCCGAAGGGCGCTGCTTAAGTCACCCCCACCCCGGGGGAAGCGGGTTTTCCGGGTTCCTGGCAGGCCTCGCCGAAGCGCCGCCCCCTCATCCCGCATAGGTCCGGATTCATCCCTTGAGCATCTTCCAGCGTCTCTTCGGCTCGTCGAATGACCGCAAGGTCAAGGCCATGATGGCCCGGGTGGCTCGGATCAACAGCCTCGAGCCCGCGATGCAGGCGCTGAGCGACGAGGCCCTGCGCGCCAAGACCGTCGAGTTCCGCGAACGCCTCAACCGGGGCGAGACCCTGGACCAACTGCTGGAGGAGGCCTTCGCCGTGGTCCGCGAGGCGGCGCGGCGGGTGCTTGGCCAGCGCCATTTCGACGTCCAGCTGATCGGCGGCATCGTCCTGCACCAGGGCGGCATCGCCGAGATGCGCACCGGCGAGGGCAAGACCCTGGTGGCCACGGCCCCGGTCTACCTTAACGCCCTGCCCGGGGATGGGGTCCATGTCATTACGGTCAACGACTACCTCGCTCAGCTTCACGGCGACTGGATGGGTCAGGTCTACCGGTTCCTCGGCCTTTCGGTCGGCGTGATCGTCCACGGCCTCAGCCAGGGACAGCGCAAGGCCGACTACGCGGCGGACATCACCTACGGCACTAACAACGAGTTCGGTTTCGACTACCTGCGCGACAACCTCGTCTACGAAATGGATGAGATGGTCCAGCGCGGCCACAACTTCGTCATCGTCGACGAAGTGGACTCCATCCTGATCGACGAGGCCCGCACGCCCCTCATTATCTCGGGGCCCACCGAGGACCGGTCCGACTTCTACCGGACCGTCGACGCCCTGGTGAAGGAGCTGATCAAGGACCGCTCCACCTTCGACCATGACGAGAAGCAGAGGCAGGTCATCCTCACCGAGGCTGGCGCCGAGGCCGTCGAGGAGATGCTGCGGGCGGGCGGGCACCTGGAGGAGGATACCACCGGCCTCTATGACGCAGCCAACGTCTCAGTGGTCCACCACGTGAACCAGGCCCTGAAGGCGAACGTGCTCTACACCCGCGAGAAGGACTACATCGTCCGGTCTGGCGAGGTGATCCTGATCGACGAGTTCACCGGCCGGATGATGCAGGGCCGCCGGCTTTCCGAGGGCCTCCACCAGGCCATCGAGGCCAAGGAAGGCGCCCACGTCCAGCCCGAGAACCAGACCCTGGCCTCGGTCACCATCCAGAACTATTTCCGCCTCTACAAGAAACTCTCCGGCATGACCGGCACGGCCGCCACCGAGGCCCAGGAGTTTGCGGACATCTACAAGATGGACGTGATCGAGATTCCGACCAACCGGCCGGTCGCCCGGATCGACGACGACGACGAGGTCTACCGGACCGAGGCGGAGAAGAACCGCGCCATCCTGAAGCAGATCGAGGACTGCTACATCCGGGGTCAGCCCATCCTGGTGGGCACGGTCTCGATCGAGAAGTCCGAGGCCCTGTCCTCCCTGCTCCACGCCCACGCCTTCGAGGTAGACGGCAAGGCGCGCAAGGGCATCCCGCACAACGTGCTGAACGCCCGATACCACGAGCAGGAAGCGATGATCGTGGCGGACGCCGGCATCCCGGGGGCTGTCACCATCGCCACGAACATGGCGGGCCGAGGCACCGACATCCAGCTGGGCGGCAACATCGACATGCGGGTCCTGCGCTGGCAGGACGAGCAGCGCGGACTGGGCGTCGAGGTGACCCCGGAGCAGGTCATCGCCCGCAAGGCCGAGCTCGAGGCCGAGATCGCCGACCTGAAGGCCCAGGCCCTCGCGGCCGGCGGCCTCTTCGTGCTGGGCACCGAGCGCCACGAAAGCCGGCGGATCGACAACCAGCTGCGCGGCCGGACCGGTCGCCAGGGCGACCCGGGCCGGTCCAAGTTCTTCCTGTCCTGCGAGGACGACCTCCTGCGCATCTTCGCCGGCGAGCGGCTGGACGCCATCATGCGCACCTTCGGCGTACAGGACGGCGAGGCCATCACCCACAAGTGGCTGAACAACGCCATCGCCACCGCCCAGAAGCGCGTCGAGGCGCGCAATTACGAGATCCGCAAGAACCTCCTGAAATACGACGACGTGGTCAATGACCAGCGCAAGGCTGTCTTCGAGCAGCGCGCCGAGTTCATGGCCGATGAGGACCTCTCGGACGTGGTGGCCGAGATGCGCCGGGACACCATTGGCGACCTTGTCCGGCGTCATCTACCGCCCAAGGCCTATGCCGAGCAGTGGGACGTGGAGGGCTTGGCCGAGCAGACCCGCTCAATCCTCGGCCTCGACGTCCCAGTCGCCGAATGGGCGGCCGAGGAGGGCATAGCAAACGAGGAGTTCGAGGAGCGGCTCATCGCCGCCTGCGACGCCCGGGTGCAGGAGCGCGAGGCCCTGATCAGTCCCGCCCAGATGCGGACCATCGAGAAGAGCTTCCTGCTCCAGACGGTGGACCTTCAGTGGCGGGAGCACCTGACCCACCTGGACCACCTGCGCAATGTCATCGGCCTGCGCGGCTATGGCCAGCGGGACCCGCTGAACGAGTACAAGACCGAGGCCTTCTCCCTCTTCGAAAAGCTACTGGTGGACCTGCGCCACAATGTGACGCGCTGGCACATGACCGTGGAGTTCCAGTTCGCCGAGCCGGAGCCCCCGCCCCTCGCCTTCCAGGAAATCCACCTCGACCCCCTGACCGGCGAGAACGCCGCCCAGATGGGCGCCCTTCCGGATGGTTTGTCGGTGGAGCAGAGGCAGGCCCTGCCGCTCTCCGCCTTGCCCGAGGGCTGGCAGCAGACGGGTCGCAACCAGGCCTGCCCCTGCGGCTCGGGAAAGAAGTTCAAGCACTGTCACGGGGCTCTGGTCTGACCGGCCTGACCCCGCTGGCGCCCTCGCCGGCGCTGCTGGCCCTCAACAACGCCCATGCGGTGGAGCTTTCGCCCCTGTCGCCGGAGGCCTTCGCCCGCCTGGCCGGCACGGCCTTTCACGCCCGGCAGGTCGGGGAGGCGGACGCCTTCCTGATCGCCCTCGACCAGGACGCGGCCTACGACAATCCTAACTTCCGCTGGATGCGAAGCCGGTTCGACCGCTTCGTCTATGTGGACCGGGTGGTGGTGGCGGCCCATGCACGCGGCCGGGGCCTGGCCCGGACCCTCTACGAGGACCTGTTCGACGCCGCCAGGGCCGCAGGCCAGGCGCGCATCGTCTGCGAGGTGAATTCGGCCCCGCCCAATCCCGCGTCGGACGCCTTCCACGCCCGGTTAGGCTTCACAGAGGTGGGCGAGGCGGTTCTGCCGGGCGGCGCCAAGACCGTGCGATATCTGTCGCTTGATCTTCAGCCTTCGGAACCCGCGCCGCCGAACGCCTCCGCATAGACCTCGGGCCGGAAGCCCAGGACCCGCCGGTCGCCAAGGTCCAGCAGGGGCCGCTTGATCATCGACGGCTGGGCCAGCATCAGGGCGATGGCGCGGCTGGCGTCCAGGTCCGCCCTGTCCGCCTCCGGCAGCCTGCGGAAGGTGGTCCCGGCCCGGTTCAGCACCTTCTCCCAGCCGAACTCCTCCACCCAGACGGCGAGGCGCCCGGCGTCGACGCCGGAGGCCTTGTAGTCGTGGAAGACATAATCCCTGCCGTGCGCCGCCAGCCAGGCCCGGGCCTTGGCCACCGTGTCGCAGGCCTTGATGCCGAAGAGGGTCGGGGTCATCTCAGGGCGCCTCAGCTGGTGGTCACAAAGGTCTCGGACTCGATCATCCACTGACCCGTCACCTTGCGCCAGACGGCGAGGTAGGGGCCCGTCTGGGGCGGCGCATCCCTCCAGGCGGCGGTCCACCGGCCATGCTCGGCGGCGCGTTCGCCGGCGGCGTCGATCTCGATGCGGTCGGGCGTGCGGACATACCCTCCAAAGCCCGGATCGGCGAACTGGCCGGCGAAGGCGGCGAGGATGGCCTCGCGTCCCGTGATCACAGAGCCGTCGCCGGCGATCACGACCGCGGCGGGCAGGAAGACGGGCCCCAGCCGGGCCGCCTCCCGGCCGGCGATGAACCGGTTGGTCAGCCGCCGGCGAGCGCGAATGGCGTCCTCGGGGTCGATCATCCCCCCAGGCTCGGCCCTAGTAGGCCGTCCAGCCGCCGTCAGTGGCGTAGACCCCGCCCGTGAAGTTGGAGGCCTCCGGCGAAAGCAGGAACAGCATCATGGAAACCTGTTCGCCCACCGTGGCCGGCCGCTTGTTGGAGTCGGTGTAGGACAGGAGGCTGTCGATCTTCAGGCGGCCCATGGTCGGGCCCTTCTGGTCCTTCATGGAGGCCGCCACCAGGATGCCGGCGCGTTCCACCATCGGGGTGTCCGTGGCCGCCATGTTCACCGAGTTCACGCGGATGCCGTAGGGCGCGTAGTCGATGGCGGCGTTGCGCGTCAGGCCGGTGACCGCGTGCTTGCTGGCCACGTAGGCGGGATTGCCCGACAGGCCGGTCAGGCCGGCGATGGAGCCGACATTGACGATCGCGCCGCCGCGTCCCTGCGCCAGAAGCTGGCGCAGCTCCGAACGCATGCTGCGGAAGACGCCGGCGGTGTTCACGCGGACCACGGTGTCGAAATAGTCGTCCGAGGCCTCATGGATGGGCGCGAAAACCAGCTTCTTCTGGCGCGCATAGTCCGGGGCGTCCCCTGAAAAGACGCCATCCATCACACCCGCGTTGTTGAGGGCCAGATCCAGCCCCCCGAACTTCTCCACCGCCGCACGGACCATGGCGTCGCAGACCGAGGTCTCGGACACGTCGCCGTAGACGAAGACGGCCTTGCCGCCCGAGGCGTTGATCTGGTCGACCACGGCCTGGCCCTGGTCCTTGATCCAGTCGACGCCGACGATGTTGGCGCCCTCCTTGGCCGCGCGAATTGCGGCCGCGGCGCCCATGCCCCTGGCGCAGCCGGTCACGATGAGGGTCTTGCCCGTGAACCGGCCGGGGATGACGTACTCAGGGTCAACGGGCGTGATGTCCTTGACCCCGACGCCCTTGGCGCCCTTCGGGCCCACCTGGGCGGTGGCGGGCGGGGCGGTGGCCGCGGCGGTCGCGGCCGCGCCGGCGATTGCAATGCCCTTGAGGATATCCCGACGTTCCATTTGCTTGCCTCGCTTGCAGGTGTGTTTGACGCTGATGGGCGTATCTGGGAGGACTATTGTTTCATCCTGTTGTAACCACAAGGCGAAAGCGGGTGGCGGCGGGGAAGGCTCGCCCGGCGGGACCTGTGATGAAGGGCTTGAGCGAATGATCTCCCACCCGCCGATCCGCAAGCCGAACCCTGCACGCGTGGCTGCGATGATGTCGCTGGCCTTGGGGGCCCTTGTGCTGTCGGCGGCGCCGCAGGCGGCCCGCGCCCAGTCGGCCGGCGTCTCGGATCCCCTGAACGGGGCGGCGATCGAGGCGATCCGGGTTGTGGTGGTCAATCCCGGTCCGGACGCCGCCCTGGCGGACAGGGTCGCCGATTCCGTCCGCCGGTCCCTCGCCCTCTTCCCGGGCGCGCGTTTCTCGAAGGAGGCCTTCGACCTGCAGCTGGCGCGGGCCCGCCGCACGGCGGAGGTGGGTGGCCTCGATTATGACGTGCGCCTTGGCTCGGCCGGGGGCGTGGAGGTCGAGGTCCGGGTCACCCTGGGCGACTCCGCC
>JBJTFE010000283.1:0-15709 GCA_046093265.1 Phenylobacterium sp.
TCAAACTGGGTCTCGCACCAGACCTGATGGGGGGCGTCTCTCCTTGTAGTTCTGGGGAGCGCACATCGTCTCTCTCGGGCCGCAGGGCCCGGCAGTCCCGCGACAGGAGTACGGTGTTCTCGCGGAAGGTGTCGATGGGCAGGGGCCGGACGGTGAGCAGCATGGCGCCTCCATTGGCATCCTCCACCGTCGCGGTCGTCGCTTCAATTCCGGGAAGACCCGGTCTCGGCCCCTATCGCCGCGACAGCCGCCGGCAAATTTCGTCGAGTTGCTCCAGGGTGGCGTAGCTCACCCGGACCTCGCCGCGCCCGCCGCGATCGGTGATCGCCACTTCCAGCCCGAGCGCCGAGGACAGGTCGGATTCGAGAGCGAGGGTGTCGGGATCCTTGGCGCCGGCCGATCTCGAGGGTTTGTCGGCGGCTCCGCCGGCGGCCTGCAGCCTCTTGACGAGGGCCTCTGTATCCCGGACGGAAAGGCCCCGCGCAATGACGTCCTGCGCTGCGGCGACCGGGTCGGGCGCCCCCAGGAGCGCGCGGGCATGGCCGGCGGTCAGCTCGGATTCCGCCAGCATGCCCTGGATTTCCGGGGGCAGGGAAAGAAGGCGGATGGCGTTGGCCACGTGGGATCGGCTCTTGCCCATGGCCTCGGCGACCTGGGCCTGGGTGCGCTGATACTGTTCGATCAGACGCTGATAGCCCCAGGCCTCTTCGATCGGGGTCAGCGACTCTCTCTGAACATTCTCGGCGACGGCCGCCTCAAGCTGCTGAACGTCGCTCATCTCCCGGATGAGGGCGGGAATGGCGTGAAGTCCCGCCCTCTGGGCGGCCAGCCAGCGCCGCTCGCCGGCGATCAACTCGAACTGGCCCGCGTTGAAGGGATGGTCGCGGACCAGAATGGGTTGCAACACGCCGTTTGCGCGGATGGACTCGGTCAGAGCCTCCAGCTCTTCGGGGGCGAACCGCGCCCGAGGCTGGCCCTCAAAGCGGCGGATCTGATCGATGGCGATCTCGGTGACGCTTCCGGGGGGCGGGGGCGGGGGCGGCGCCGCCTCGCCAAGAAGGGCCGAAAGTCCCCGCCCAAGTCCGCGTTTCTCGGCCATCCGCGCCCCCTCAGGCCGCCTGACGCCGGGCGCGTTCACGCTGGACGACCTCCCGGGCCAGCTTGAGATAGGCCTGGCTGCCGGCGCAGTCGATGTCATAGACCAGCACGGGCTTGCCGAAAGACGGCGCCTCCGAGACCCGCACATTGCGGGGTATGACCGTCTGGTAGACCGTCTCGCCGAAATGGCCGCGGACATCGCCGGCCACCTGTTCCGACAGCCGGTTACGCCGGTCGAACATGGTCAGAACCACGCCCTGGATTTCGAGGCGGGGGTTGAGGCTGCCGCGCACCAGCTCGACGGTCCGCATCAGCTGGCTCAGGCCTTCAAGCGCGAAGAACTCGCACTGCAAGGGAACCAGCACGGCGTCCGCCGCGGTCATGGCGTTGACGGTGAGAAGATTCAGCGACGGGGGGCAGTCAATGAGCACGTAGGTGTAGCGGCCCGAAGCGCGAACGGGCTCAAGGGCGTCGCGGAGCCTGAAGGAGCGCCGGGATTCCTGGCCGAGCTCGATCTCGACCCCCGAAAGGTCGGGATCGGCCGGCGCAAGGTCGAGACCAGGGAGCCGGGTCGGCGTGACGGCGTCCAGGAGTGGCGTTGCGCCCATCAGCACGTCGTAGAGTGTGGTGCGCCGTTCGGCTCTGGGCACGCCGAGACCTGTGGAGGCGTTGCCCTGAGGATCGGAATCTATAAGCAGGACCCGCTCGCCCACAGCGGCGAGGGCGGTGCCCAGATTGATGGCGGTCGTGGTTTTTCCCACGCCGCCCTTCTGGTTGGCGATGACCAGGACCCTCAAAGGGCGGGAGGCTTCAGCGACGGGCACGACCGGGACTCCGGATGCGAAGGACACGCCCCCGATCATCGCTCAGGCTGGGCAGGATTTCCACCTGAAAATCCCATGATCTTGTGGCTTCTTCGATTTCAGCCACAACATCTTGACCTTTCAGGAACAAACCTGTCGCCCCTCTGCGAAAGTAGGGCCGCGCGTACCCAAGCAGTCGGACCAGGGGCGCGCAAGCCCGTGAGGTGACGATATCCACAGTCAGGTCGAGGGCTTCCGCACGCGCGTGATGGACCGTGGCGGGAAGGTCCAGCGCCTCCGCCACTGTCTGGAGGAAGCGGCAGCGCTTGGCCATGCTCTCGACGAGATGGACGTGGAAGCCCGGGCGCTCGCGGCCGAGTATGGCCAGGACCACGCCGGGCAGACCGGCGCCTGTTCCGATGTCGGCCCAGGTCAGAGCAGCGGGGGCCATGGCGATAAGCTGCGCGGAGTCCAGGGCGTGGCGCGACCAGAAATCGGGCAGAGTGGCCGGGCCCACCAGGTTCATCCTCTGGTTCCAGTCCTGGAGGAGATCGCGATAGAGCGCCAGGTCCGGCAGCGCCGTGTCGCCCGCCCCGGTGAGGGCCGCGAAACCCTCAGCGGTCAGGGGGCCGTGACCCGGAGCCGCTGCAGGATCAGGCGGCGCGGCGTCGGGCATGGGCGAGAAGCGCGGTGAGGGCGCCGGGCGTCACGCCCTCGATACGGGCGGCCTGGCCAAGGGTCAGGGGGCGGATGGCCGCCAGCTTCTCCCGAACTTCATTCGAGAGACCGCCGACGGCGGCGTAATCCAGGTCGGTGGGCAGACGCAGGGACTCGTCCCTGCGGAAGGCCTCCGCGTCGGCGGCCTGCCGGTCGAGATATCCTGAATAGGCCGCGTCGATCTCGACCTGCTCGCGAACGGCGGGGCTCCAGTCCCGGATCTGCGGCCAGAAGCGGGCCAGGTCCTCGAAGCCGATGGTGGGATAGGCCAGGAGCTCTGTGAGATTTCGCCTCTGGCCGTCGGCCTTGACCGGCAGGCCCGCCCGCGCCGCTTCCGCGGGGGTGAGCACTAGGCGGGCGGCGAGGCTGCGGGCCTCGGCCAGGGCTTTGCGCCGGTCAGTCCAGGTCGCCTTCCGGGTGGCGCCCACACAGCCCAGGTTCAGGCCGCGGTCGGTGAGCCTCTGGTCGGCGTTGTCGGCCCGCAGGGTCAGGCGGAACTCGGCCCGGCTGGTGAACATGCGATAGGGCTCGGTCACGCCCCGGGTGACGAGGTCGTCGACCAGGACGCCGATATAGGCCTCGTCCCGGCCGAAGACCGCTGGATCGGCGCCTGAGGCCGAGCGGGCGGCGTTGAGCCCCGCGACCAGGCCCTGGGCCGCCGCTTCCTCATAGCCGGTGGTGCCGTTGATCTGGCCGGCGAGATAGAGGCCCGGCAGACGCTTGACCTCCAGGCTGGGGTCAAGCTCGCGCGGGTCCACATAGTCGTATTCGATGGCGTAGCCGTGGCGGATCACCCGTACCGTCTCCAGGCCGGGAATGGTGCGCAGGAAAAGGTCCTGGGTCTCCGGTGAGACGGAGGTGGAAATGCCGTTCGGATAAACGGTGGGATCGTCCAGGCCCTCCGGCTCCAGGAAGATCTGGTGGCTGGCCCGGTCGGCGAAGCGGACGACCTTGTCCTCAATGGACGGACAATACCTCGGGCCGCGGCCCTGTATCCGTCCGCCGTAGACGGCGGATTCCGAAAGGCGTTCGGCGATGATGCGATGGGTTTCCGGTGTGGTGGCGGTCACGCCGCAAGCGATCTGCGGATTGGTGATGCGGTCGGTCAGGAAGGAGAAGGGGCTGGGGACCTCATCCGCCGCCTGGCTGTCCAGACGGTCCCAGGCGATGGTCCGGCCGTCCAGCCGGGCGGGCGTGCCGGTCTTCAGCCGGCCCATGGCCAGCCCAAGTCCATAGAGTCGGTCGGACAGGCCGACGGCCGGCGCCTCCCCGGCGCGGCCCGCAGGGATCCGCTGCTCGCCAAGGTGGATGACGCCCTTCAGGAAGGTGCCGGTCGTCAGCACCACGCGGCCAGCGGCGTAGGTGCGCCCCGAGGCGCCGATCACGCCGGCGATGCGCCCCGCCTCAAACGCCAGGTCTTCCACCGCCTCGGCCAGGATTTCCAGACCAGGGGTGGCGACGAGTTCGGCCTGCATGGCCTCACGATAGAGGCGTCGGTCGATCTGCGCCCGCGGGCCGCGAACGGCGGCGCCGCGTGAGCGGTTCAGAAGCCGGAACTGGATGCCGGCGGCGTCCGCCATCCGGCCCATCAGGCCGTCCAGGGCGTCGACCTCCCGCACCAGGTGACCCTTGCCGAGGCCGCCGATGGCCGGGTTGCAGCTCATCTCGCCAAGCGTTTCGATCCTGTGGGTCAACAGGAGGGTCCGCGCGCCGAAGCGCGCAGAGGCCGCCGCCGCTTCACAGCCGGCGTGGCCGCCGCCGATGACGATGACATCCCACATGGGTTCGGGCAGATCCTCAAGGTTGAGCAGGCGGCGAGGCCATACACCAGAACGCCGGCTGTTTCACGTGAAACAGATCACTTTCCGATGCAGAAGGTTGAGAAGATGCGGTCCAGGACATCCTCCGGATCGATCCGGCCAGTGATCCTGTCCAGGGCCCGGGCGGCGAGGCGGACGTCCTCGGCGGCCAGCTCCGGGTCCTCGGCCATGGCCAGGGCGCTCTGAAGCCGCTCCAGCGCCTGGGAGAGCAGAGCGGCGTGTCGAAGCCGGGTGGCCGTCGGCGGTTCGCCGGAGCCCAGAGCTTCCGCCACCCGGGCGGCCAGCACGGCCTCCAGGGCGGCGACATCCGCCTGCTGGTGGGCGCAGAGGCGGATGGGCTCCATCCCGAGGGCCTGCGCCTCGGCGAGGGCTCGTGGGGTGGCGTCGCCTGCGGGCAGATCGGCCTTCGCGACGAGGCAGAGGTCGCCGGCCCGCAGAACACCCGGCGGCGGGGCGGCGGCCCCAGATCCGTCTACGACCCAGAGGCGCAGATCCGCCCCCTCCGCCCGCCGCAGGGCGCGGCGCACCCCTTCGGTCTCGACGGCGTCCTGTGTCTCCCTCAGGCCCGCGGTGTCCGCCAGGACCGCCTTGTAGCCCGCCAGGCGCAGGGAGACCTCGATAATGTCGCGGGTTGTGCCCGGCGTGTCCGTAACGATGGCGGCCTCCCGGCGGGCAAGGGCGTTCAGGAGGGTGCTCTTGCCGGCGTTGGGCGCCCCGACGAGCGCGATGGCGTAACCCTCCCGCACCTGTTCGGCCCGGCGCACGCCCGCAAGGGCGTCCTCGAGGGCGGAGCGGAGGCGCTCGAGCGCCGGGCGCGCGCGGCGCGCGACATCCAAGGGCAGCTCCTCATCCGGAAAGTCCACCGCCGCCTCGAACAGGGCCAGCGCCTCCACCAGATCCGACCGCCAGGCCTCGTGCGCCCGGCCGAGGGCGCCCGCCAACTGATCAAGGGCCTGCCTGCGCTGGGCCTGGGTCTCGGCCTCGATCAGGTCCGCCACCCCCTCGGCCTGGGCAAGGTCGAGGCGCCCGTTTTCGAAGGCCCGGCGCGTGAACTCTCCGGGTTCGGCCAGCCGAAGACCCAGGGCGGAAAGCGCCGCCAGCACGCCCTCCATCACCGCCGGGCCCCCATGCAGGTGGAACTCGGCGGCGTCCTCCCCCGTATAGCTGCCGGGTCCAGGCATCCACAGCACGAGGGCTTCATCCAGGCTGGCTCCGGCGGGGTCCCGCAAGCGCCTGAGCGCGGCGCGGCGGGGCGCGGGGCGCCGGCCCGCCAGAACGCCAAGCGCCACCCCCGCCCGGGACCCCGACAGCCGCACCACCGCGACCGCAGCCCGGCCGGGGGCGGTGGCGGGGGCGAAGAGGGTGTCCTTCATTTCGGCCGGGCGGCGCCCATGCCCATGCCCGCCGCCTGGGTCATGAGTTTGCTGAACTGTTCCTGGGCCCCGGCGCCGAAGGCCATCCAGTTCTTCATCAACTCGTCGGGCGAGAGCATCGCCATGTTGGCGCTCATCCTGGACTGCATTTCCTCGACGAGGCGGGCGTTAAGTTCGCTGACGTCCGGAAGCCCGAGAAATGTCCGGGCCTCGACAGGTGAGCAGTCGACCTCGACGGTGATTTTCATGACGCTTTCCTCTTGCGGGTCACGACCAGCCGCCCGCAGGATCAAGAATAGCGCGGCCGGGGCGGGTTCGCAAAACCGGCTTCCTTGCAGCCGCCCGCCCGCCTAACTTCAGGCGCTGTCGAGAGAGGAGACACACCATGGGAGAGACCATCCGGATCCAGGTCAATGGCGGCGAGATGACCGCCTACCTGGCGAGGCCCGCTGCAGCGAAGGCGCCGGCAATCGTCGTCCTGCAGGAGATTTTCGGCGTCAACGCCGTCATGCGCGACATCACCGACGGGCTCGCCGCCCAGGGCTTTCTGGCCGTCTGCCCTGACCTCTTCTGGCGCATCGAGCCGGGCGTAGACATTACCGATCAGAGCGAGGCCGAGTGGAAGAAGGCCTTCGCCCTCATGAACGCCTTTGACGCCGGACAGGGCGTCAAGGACATCGCCGCGACGATCGGGCGAATCCGGACCGACCCGGCCTGCAGCGGACGGGTGGGCGCGGTGGGCTTCTGCCTCGGCGGACAGTTGGCCTGGCTGACAGCCACACGGACCGACATCGATGCGGCTGTCGCCTACTATGGCGTCGGCATCGAAGGCCTTGTGGGCGAGGCCGCCGACCTTCGCCACCCCGGCATGCTTCACATCGCCGAGGCGGACGGCTTCGTCCCTCCCCCCGCCCAGGCGGCCATCCGCGCGGGTCTCGCCGGACAGCCCCTGGTGACGATCCACACCTATCCGGGCCGGGATCACGCCTTCGCCCGCATCGGCGGCGAACACTATCACGCCGCGGACGCCACCCTGGCGGGGGAGCGCAGCCTCGCCTTTCTCCGGACCCATCTTGGGAGCGCCTGAGTCGTGAAGGGTATCCGCCTCGCCGCCAATGGCGGCCCCGAAGTCCTCGACCTCGTTGATCTGCCGGATCCAGAGCCCGGGCCCGGGCAGATCCTCGTCCGCCAGACCGCCATCGGTGTGAACTTCATCGACACCTACCACCGCTCCGGGCTCTACCCCCTCAGGCTGCCGTCGGGACTGGGCATGGAAGGTGCGGGGGAGGTGGTCGCCCTCGGCGAGGGGGTGACCCGCTTCGTCCGGGGAGACCGTGTAGCCTTCGCCTCCGGACCCATCGGAGCCTATGCGGAGCTGCACGTCGTCGAAGCTGCCCGCGCCGTAGCGATCCCCGAGGGCGTCGATGACCGCACGGCGGCGGCCGCCCTCCTCAAAGGCATGACGGCGGAGTTTCTCCTTCGGCGATGCCGGCCGGTGTCGGCCGGGGAGCCCATCCTGATCCACGCCGCAGCAGGGGGCGTCGGCCAGATCATGGTTCAGTGGGCGCGCGCCCTCGGGGCGGAGGTGATCGCAACCGCAGGCGGCCCGGCCAAGGCCGCGCGGGCCCGCGATCTCGGCGCCCATCACGTGATCCTCTATGGCGAGCAGGATGTGGCGGCCGAGGTCCGCCGGATCACCGGCGGCGCGGGTGTACCCGTGGCCTATGAATCCGTGGGCGCGGACACTTTCTAGGGCACCCTGGCCAGCCTGGCCCGCCGGGGCGTCTTCGTGAGCTTCGGCAACGCTTCCGGGCCACCGCCGGCGGTTCAGCCCGGCCGGCTCATGCGCATGGGGTCCCTGTTCTTCACGCGCCCGACCCTTGGCGACTATGTCGCCACGACGGCGGAGCTGGACGCGAGCGCTGGGGCGGTGTTTGCGCGGATCGCATCCGGCGACATCACGATTGAGATCGGCCAGACCTTCCCGCTCAGCCAGGCCCGCGCCGCCCACCAGGCCCTCGAGGCGCGCCAGACCGTAGGCTCAACCCTGCTGGTCCCCTGATCCCGGGGGCTGGTCCGGTGTTTCACGTGAAACACCGGATCACCCTCAGGTGTTCATCGACTGGAAGAAGTCGTCGTTGTTCTTGGACTGCCGGAGCTTGTCGAGAAGGAACTCGATGGCGTCCTGCGCGCCCATGGGCGAGAGGATGCGGCGCAGGACGTGGGTCTTGGCCAGCTGGCCAGGCGGGGTGATGAGCTCGTCCTTCCGGGTGCCCGACTTGAGGATGTCGATAGCCGGATAGATCCGCTTGTCTGCAACCTTGCGGTCGAGGACGATTTCCGAGTTCCCGGTCCCCTTGAACTCCTCAAAGATCACTTCGTCCATCCGGCTGCCCGTATCGATCAGGGCTGTCGAGATGATGGTCAGGGAGCCGCCTTCCTCGACGTTGCGCGCGGCGCCGAAGAAGCGCTTGGGACGTTGAAGGGCGTTGGCGTCCACACCGCCGGTCAGCACCTTGCCCGAGGAAGGCACGGTCGTGTTGTAGGCCCGGCCGAGGCGCGTGATGTTGTCCAGCAGAATAACGACGTCGCGCTTGTGCTCGACCAGGCGCTTGGCCTTCTCGATGACCATCTCGGCAACCTGGACGTGCCGCTGGGCGGGTTCGTCGAAGGTCGAGGCGATGACCTCGCCCTTCACCGTCCTCTGCATGTCGGTGACTTCCTCGGGGCGCTCGTCGACGAGGAGGACGATCAGGTAACACTCGGGGTGGTTGGCCGCGATCGCCTTGGCGATGTTCTGCATCATGATTGTCTTGCCGACCCGGGGCGGCGCCACGATCAGGCAGCGCTGGCCCTTACCGAGGGGCGAGACAATGTCGATCACCCGGCCCGAACGGTCCTTCAGGGTCGGATCGTCGATCTCCATCCGCAGCCGCTCCTGCGGGTAGAGCGGCGTCAGGTTGTCGAACAGCACCTTGTGCCGCACGTTCTCAGGCGGCTCGAAGTTGATCTGGTCGACCTTGACCAGGGCGAAGTAGCGCTCGCCCTCCCGGGGCGCCCGCACGCCGCCATCCACCGTGTCGCCGGTGCGCAGCCCGAACTTCCGGATCTGGGAAGGGCTGACATAGATGTCGTCGGGGCCCGGAAGATAGTTGGCTTCAGGAGACCGCAGGAACCCGAAGCCGTCGGGCAGGACCTCCATGGTCCCTGAACCCGAGATCTCCACGCCCTCCTCAGCCAAAACCTTGAGGATGGCGAACATCATGTCCTGCTTGCGCATGGAGTTCGCGTTCTCGATCTCCAGGGTCTCCGCGAAGGAGAGGAGATCGGCCGGCGACTTGTCCTTGAGCTCCTGAAGGGACATGCGCGTGAGGCCCATGGCGGCGATGGCCTGCGAGGCCTGGGACGGTTCGTCGTCCTCTGCAGCGGGTTCTTCGCCGGCGACGAGGTCGAGGCTGGCGTCCTCGATGGCTGCGATGAGGTCGGCGGCGTCCTGGGGATGGGTGTCTTCAGACATGGAGCTCTTTTCAGGTGCGCGGAACCGGCGCAGGTCGCGCCGGCGCGGTGCGGTGCGGCGCGTCCGTCGGGACGTCCGCAGGCAGTCAATCAGTTTCAGGACCGGGGCGGGGCGCCTTCGCTACGGAAACGGCGCGGCCCCGGCGAAAGGCGGGACCAGGCTCCGGATCACCGGCGCCTGGCACGGGAGCGGAACCACACCTGCCCGCCCCGGTCAAGAGCCACTCTGGAGGCGGATCAGCCGCCGAATTCCACGGTAACCGCCAGAACCATGAGGTAGGCCGCGATGAACGGGAGCTCGTTCGTAGCCCGCCAGAACCGGTTGGACCGGGCGTTGGTCCCGGCGGCGAAGCGTTTCCGCGCCGCCCCAAGGTAATGGTGCCACCCCAGCAGAAAGATCACGCCGGCCAGCTTGACCAGCATCCAGGGCTTGAGGAGGAAGTCCCAGCCCCCGAGCCGGGCCGTGGCGTCAAACCAGATCAGGGCGAGACCAAGCACGAAGGCCGCAACCATGGCCGGGCCCATGATGATCCGGTAGAGCTTGAGCTCCATCACCTGGAAGGTGCGGTCCATTTCAGAGCCTGGCGCCGCCTCCGCGTGATAGGCGAAGAGCCGGGGCAGATACAGCAGCCCGGCCATCCAGGCGATGACCGCCAGGATGTGGAGGCCGCGAAGGAGATCATAGAGGTTCATGGGCGGGCCTCCGCTGTGGATCCGCGGCAGGCGCACCGCGCGTGCCGGGCGGGGCAGGTCCAGTCGCCATCGGGCGAAGTTCCCGACGGCCGCTCCAGTGCCGAGATGACGGCGCCCCGCAGCCCGGCGATGAAATCCGGGTCCACGCCAGGCGCCGCCGCACGCAACCAGACCGGACATCCGGCGTCCCTGGCGAGTTCGGCATATTCGTGGTCCAGCTCGACGAGGGTCTCCACATGCTCGGAGACGAAGGCGATCGGGCTGACGAGGACGCCCAGGCCCTCGGCTCCGGCCCGGCGAATCTCGTCATCCGTCGAAGGGCCGATCCATTTCAGCGGACCCACCCGGCTCTGATAACTTATTCCCCAGTCGCGGAACTCCGGCAGGAGCCTAGCCACGGCCGCCGCTGTGGCCTCGATCTGGGCCTGGTAGGGATCGCCCCTCGCCACCACCGTTTCCGGCAGCCCATGAGCCGAAAACAGGAGTCGGACGCCCTCTGGCTTCCCTGCGGACCCCCATACCCTGCGGATTGCCCGGGCATGAGCCGCGGCGAGGCCCGGCGAGACCGGATAGCAGCAGACCGTGCGGCTTCGCCCCGGACCGCGATAGACGCGTTCCCAGTCCTTCAGCGACGACTCCGTCGTGGTGGTCGAAAACTGGGGGTAGAGCGGCAGGAGGACGATCTCCTCCGGCGCAAAAGCCGCCACCTCCCGCGCCGTCTCGGCGGCGAAGGGTTTCCAGTACCGCATGGAGATGAAGACCCGGCTCGCCTGTCCCGGCCTGAGCCGCTCCAGCTCCGCCTGCAGCGCCTCCGCCTGGGCGCGGGTTTCGGGCAGAAGTGGGGATCCGCCGCCCATCAGGGCGTAGTTGGCCCTGGCGCCTTTTGCGCGGGTCGCGGAGATGAAGGCGGCCAGAGGATAGCGGATCGGCGCCGGGGCGCCGATGATCGCCTTGTCCCGGAAAAGATTGAACAGGAAGGGCTGGACCGCCTCCGGGCCGTCCGGTCCCCCGAGATTGAAGAGAACAACAGCGAGCCGGCTCATCTGCCCGTGATCCTCCGGACGGCCCGTTCGATATTGGCGACCGGCGTGTCGGGCAGGACGCCGTGTCCCAGATTGAAGATGTAGGGGCCGGGGCTCCAGGCCTCGATCAGGCTGTCGATGCGGGCGTCCATGGCCTCTCCTCCCACCCGCAGCAGGAGATTGTCGAGCGCACCCTGAATGGCCTTTCCGCCGGCCTGGATGCGCCGGCCCTGCGCCAGAGTGGCCTGTGTATCGAGCCCGACGGCCTGCACCGGAACAGCGTCGGCGTAGATGTCGACCAGAGCCCCGGCGCCGCGGGGAAACCCGATAAACGGGGCGTCGATCCCGGCGGCGCGGACCCGCCGGATGATCTCCTGATGCGGCCGCACAACAACGCGGTGGAAGACGTCTTCAGCAAGACCCTCCGCCCAGCTTTCGAACAGCTTGAGAACCTGGGCGCCGCTCCGGGCCTGCAGTACGAGGTAGCGCGCCGTGGCCTCCACCAAGACTTCGAGGATCTGGTCGAGCCGGTCGGGCTGCGAATAGGCGAAGGCCCGGGCCGCCGAGCGGTCCGAGCCCCGGCCCTCGATCATGTAGGTGGCCACCGTCCAGGGCGCACCGGCGAAGCCGATGAGGGCGCGCTCCGGCTCGAGCTGCGCCCGGACCCGCGACAGGGTCTCTCCGATCGAAGCCAGGCGTCCGGTGGAAGCCTCGATCTCGCCGGCCAGGGCGGCGACGTCGGGAAGGGAACCCAGCCTCGGCCCCTCGCCCGCCTCGAACCAGACCTGCTGGCCGAGGGCCTGGGGGATGAGCAGGATGTCTGCGAAGACGATGGCGGCGTCGAAGGGAAATCGCCGCATGGGCTGAAGGGTGGCTTCCGCGGCCATCTCCGGGTCGTAGCAGAAGGCCAGGAAGTCCTCGGCCCGGGTTCTCAACTCACGGTACTCGGGCAGGGACCGGCCCGCCTGTCGCATGAACCAGACGGGAGGCCGATCGAAGGTCTCCCCCGACAGAGATCGCAGAAGTTTTGGGGCGGCGGCAGGCGTCATGTCGCCCTTAAACCCTGCGACGGGGCCCGGCTCAAGCGTCCGTGTTCCCGGTCGGCCTTCTTCCTTCCTAAAGATCTCTTTCTTGTTTCTTGATGGAGGTAGGAGAACCCCTCGATACTGGGGATGGCGCAGAATTGGCGCAGGTTGTCGGCGCCCCTCCCCAAGGTTGCCCACAGTTCCCGACCAAGCCCTCCCGAACCTGAGGAAAACCCATAAATAACTGTTTTATATGAGATATTCACGGTTTATTCGAAGTTTATCCCGAGGTTGCCCGGCTCCGCGACCCGTTCCTCCCGCCCGCCGGGAGAGCCGTCGTGCACACCTGAACTCTCCCGTGGACCAAAGCGCCGGTTCGCTCCCGCTCTTCCCCAGGTCAGGGGGGGTCACTCCGGGGCAGGTGGTTTTCTCCCCAAGCGCCGCAAACTGGGTTAGTGAAGGGTTGACAGCTTCATCCCCAGGAAACACACGCCCCCCTCCAACCTCGGATGCGCCCGCGCCGGGCGTCGAGCCCGAACATGACCGCTTCCCGCTTTGCGACCTACTTTCATATCCATCTCGTCTCGGACTCGACGGGCGAGACCCTGAACGCCATGGCGCGGGCGGTCTGCGCGCGTTTCGAGAACGTCCTGCCGATCGAGCACTATTACGCCCTGGTCCGCTCGCCGCGGCAGGTGGAGCGCGCCCTGGCGGAGATCGAGGCCGCGCCCGGGATGGTGATGCACACGATCGTCGACGACAGCCTAAGGGCCGATCTGGAAGATGGTTGCCGCAGGCTCGACATGCCCTGCATCGCCGCTCTGGATCCTCTTGTCTCAGCGCTGTCCAGGTACCTCGGGGCCGCCCTGACCCGACGAGTCGGCGTGCAGCACGTACTCGATACGGACTATTTCAACCGGATGGACGCGCTCAACTACGCCATCGGGCACGACGACGGGCAGGGCGGTCAGGAGCTTGAGCAGGCCGACGTGGTTCTGGTCGGCGTGTCCAGGACCTCCAAGACTCCGACCTGCATCTATCTGGCGCACCGCGGAGTCCGCGCGGCGAATGTCCCACTGGTTCCCGGGCGCGGGCCGCCCGAGGCGCTCAAGACCCTGACCACCGCCCTCGTCGTCGGCCTGACCATTTCCCCGGACCGGCTGATCCAGATCCGGCGCAACCGCCTCCTTTCCCTCAAGGAATCCCGAGACACCAGCTACATCGACATCGAAGCCGTCCGCGAGGAGGTCGTGGAGGCGCGCCGCCTTTACGAGCGCCAGGGCTGGCCTGTGATCGATGTCACGCGCCGGTCCGTGGAGGAGACGGCGGCCGCCGTCCTTAACCTTCTGCAGTCCGCCCGGGCGGCGACGGAAACCACGCCTTGAACCGCGAACCCGGCGCCCCCGCCACTGTCACGCTTGCGTCCAAGAGCGCCGCGCGCGCCGCCATCCTGAAAGGCGCCGGCGTCGATTTCGCAACCGCCGACTCGGGGGTGGACGAGGCCCTGTTGAAGGAAGGCCTCCTCGCCCGGGACGCAAACCCCGCCCAGGTGGCTGCAGCTCTGGCGCGGGAAAAAGCCGTGGCCGTGTCGCGGGTCCGCGCGGGCCTGGTTATTGGCGCAGACCAGACCCTGGACTTCGAAGGCCGGCTCTATGACAAACCGCCCAATCTCTCCACGGCCGCCGAAAGATTGCGAGCCCTGCGAGGCCGGACCCACGCCCTCCACGCGGCCGTCGCGGTGGCGCGGGATGGACAGCTGGTCTGGGAAACCCTGTCCAGCGCCGAGCTGATCATGCGCGACTTCAGCGACCACTTCCTGAGCGCCTACATGGACACAGAGGGGCAAGAGCTCCTTTCATCAGTGGGCGCCTACAGGCTCGAGGGCTTGGGCGTTCAGCTCTTCTCCGAGATCCGGGGCGACTACTTCACAATCCTGGGCCTGCCTCTGACCGGCCTCCTGGACCTGTTGCGGCGGGAAGGCGCCCTTATGGCCTGATGCTGACCGCTGCAACCCGCCTGGCCGGAGTGATCGGCCATCCCGTCCGCCACTCCCTCAGCCCTGTGCTGCACAACGCCTGGCTTGCCGCCGTCGAGCTCGACGGCGCCTACTTCGCGCTCGGGGTCGCGCCCGGCCGCTTCCCGGCCCTTGTGGAGGGCCTGCGGGGCGGGACCCTCGCCGGCGTCAACGTGACCCTGCCCTTCAAGACCGAGGCCCTGGCCGCCGCGGACCAGGTCTCCGCCCGCGCGCGGGCCGCCGGCGCCGCCAACCTCCTCCTCTTTGATCCCGACGGCGGGGTTATGGCCGACAATACCGATGGCGAAGGCCTGCTCTACGCCTTTTCACGTCAGGCTCCGGGCTTTCAGGTGGAACGGGGCCCCCTTGTCCTCTTCGGAGCGGGTGGGGCGGCGAGAGGGGCTGTCGCCACATTCCTGCAGGCTGGCTGTCCGGAAGTCCGCATCCTGAACCGGACCCGCGCCCGGGCGGAGGCGCTCGCCAACCTCTTCGGCGCTCGCGTCAGAGCCCTGGAGCCTGACGATCCTGCGGCGCTGAAGGACGCGGCGGCGCTGATCAACGCCAGCTCCGCGGGGCTCGCCGCCGAACCGCCGCCACCGCTGGATTTCACGAGCGCGCCTGATGACGCGGTCGCCATGGATATGACCTACCGACCCCTTGTCACGCCCTTCCTGGCCGCCGCCGCCGGGCGAGGCCTGGCCACCGTGGACGGCCTGGACATGCTCATAGGCCAGGCCATACCCGCTTTCGAAGCCTTTTTCGGCCAGTCGCCACCCCGGAACACCGATGTCCGGGCGCTCGCGCTTCGCAGTCTCGGAGACACGCCGTGATCCATATCGGCCTCACAGGCTCCATCGGGATGGGCAAGTCCACCACGGCGCAGATGTTCCGTGACGCGGGCGCCCCGGTTTACGACGCCGATGCGGCGGTGGCGAACCTCTACCTCCGGGGCGGCGCGGCGGTGGCCCCGCTGGAGGCGGCCTTCCCAGGGGTCACGCGCGACGGCGCGGTCGACCGCGAAGTCCTTCGCCAGAGGGTTCTGGGGGATGATGCGGCGATGACGCGTCTGAACGCCGTCGTCCATCCCCTCGTGGGAGAGGACCGCGCAGCCTTTCTTGAGCAGGCGGCGGCTTCGGGCGCAGATGTGCTGGTCTTCGACATCCCTCTGCTCTTCGAGACCGGCGGCGAGCGCAACATGGATGCTGTGGTCGTGGTCACCGCGCCGGCGGACGTCCAGCGCGCGCGGGTCCTCGCCCGGGAGGGTATGACCCCGGAGCGGCTGGACGCCATCCTCGCCCGCCAGACCCCGGATGCCGAGAAGCGGGCCCGGGCCGACTACGTGATCGACACGGGCCAGGGGCTGGACGCGGCCCGCGGCGCCGTGACGGGCGTCCTGAAGGCCGTGCGGGATCCAGGGTTCCGTTCGCGCCGCAGCCGTCTGGCGGATTGAAGCGGACGGCGAAACACGGCATTCGGTGCAGATGCCCCGCGAGATCGTCCTCGACACCGAGACCACAGGCTTCGAGCCCCACCTCGGTCATCGCCTGGTTGAGATCGCCGCCCTTGAGATAGAGGATTTCCTGCCGACGGGCCGAAGCTTCCACGCCTACATTGATCCGGAGCGGGAC
>JBJTFE010000284.1:0-3023 GCA_046093265.1 Phenylobacterium sp.
GGAGCGCAAGGGCGCCGAGGTCACCGAGATCGAAGCCGCCTTCGACGCAGGGAAACGGGCCGAGATGCTGCAGAAGTCCGGCGGCGCGGCCACCTATCCGCAGATCTTCATCGGCGGCCGGCACGTGGGCGGGTGCGACGACCTGCACGACCTGGAGGCGCAGGGTCGCCTCGACGCCCTGCTGGCGGGCTGAAGCCGTGCGCGTCGCCCTGGTCCAGACCCGGACGCCGGCCACCCAGGCCGCCGCCCTGGATCACGTCCTGCCCCTCGTCCGGCAGGCCGCCGAGGCCGGGGCGGAGCTGATCCTGACGCCGGAGGGGACCAACATCCTGCAGAAGGACCGCGAGCGCCTGGCCGCCGCCCTGGTCCCGGCTGAGGCGGATCCCGTGGTCTGCGGCCTGCGCGACCTGGCCCGGGAGCTGGGGGTCTCCGCCCTGATCGGCTCGGCCCTGGTGGACGCCGGCGGCGAGAAGGCCGCCAACCGCAGCCTGCTGGTCGGTCCCGACGGCGAAGTCGCGGCCTGGTACGACAAGCTGCACATGTTCGACGTCGACCTGCCGAACGGCGAGACGGCCCGGGAAAGCGCCGCCTACGCCCCCGGCGACCGGGCGGTCACCGCGCGGGCGGGAGAGGCCCGGCTGGGCCTGACCATCTGCTACGACATGCGCTTTCCCGCCCTCTACCGGGCCCTGGCCCTGGCGGGCGCGGAGGTGATGGCCGTTCCCGCCGCCTTCACCCGGCCCACCGGCGAGGCGCACTGGGAGATCCTGCTGCGCGCCCGGGCCATCGAGACGGGAAGCTTTGTCCTCGCCCCGGCCCAGGGCGGCTTCCACGAGGACGGGCGCGGCACCTGGGGGCGCAGCCTGGCGGTCGGGCCCTGGGGCGAGGTGCTGGGCGTCCTCGACCATGACCAGCCCGGCGTCCTGGTCGTGGACCTGGACCTGCCGGCGGCGGCCCGGGCGCGCCGGTCCATTCCCGCCCTGGCCAACGCCCGCGCCTTCTCAGGCCCGGAGCCGCTTTCGTGATCCGCTACGCCCTCGTCTGCGGCGCCGGCCATGACTTCGAGGGCTGGTTCGGCGGCTCGGACGACTTCGACGCCCAGTCGGCCCGGGGGCTCGTCTCCTGCCCGATGTGCGGCTCGCCCGAGGTGCGCAAGCAGATCATGGCCCCTGCCGTTGTCACTTCGAAGGGCAAGGCCGGGCCGGTTGCTGGCCCTTCCCGCGAGATGATGATGGAGATGGTCAGCCAGGTGCGCCGGCACGTGGAGGACAATTTCGACTATGTGGGAGACGCCTTCGCCCGCGAGGCCAGGGCCATTCACGAGGGCAAGTCCGAGGAGCGCGGCATCTACGGCGAGGCGACGCCGGGGGAGGCCCGAGCCTTGGTGGAGGACGGCGTACCCGTCGCTCCCTTGCCTCAGCCGCCACCGGATCGCCAGGACCTCAACTGATCGTGAGGAGCCGGGACGTCGTCTGGCGTTCTAGACTGGAGACCGGTTTCGAGGAGTTCCCATGTTCCGTTCCCTGCTGATCACCGGCGTGGCCCTTATGGCCGCAACCACTGCCGTCGCCGCGCCGCCGGCCCAGGCCGGAATGAGGCCTGACCAGGCCGCCTTTCGTGAGCTCTACAAGGAGCTGATCGAGACCAACACCACCCTGTCCTCGGGAAGCTGCACCCTGGCGGCCGAGAAGCTGGCGGTCCGCCTCAAAGCGGCGGGCTACACCGACAAGGAGATGGAGGTTGTGGTTCCTCCGGAGCAGCCGAAGCAGGGCGCCCTGATCGCCACCCTGGCGGGGACCGACCCGAAGCTGAAGCCAATCCTGCTGCTCGCCCACATCGACGTGGTCGAGGCCAACCGGGCGGACTGGGAGCGGGATCCCTTCACCCTGGTGGAGGAGGACGGGTTCTTCTATGCCCGGGGCGCCAGCGACGACAAGGCGATGGCCGCCGCCTTCGCCGACAACATGATCCGCTACAAGCGTGAGGGCCTCAAGCCGAAGCGCAGCCTGCGCCTCGCCCTGACCTGCGGGGAGGAGACTCCCGACAACTTCAACGGGGTGGAGTGGCTGATCGCCAACCGGCCGGAGCTGATGTCCGCCGAGTTCGCCCTCAACGAGGGCGCAGGCGGCCAGATCGATGCTGACGGGAAAAAGGTCTTCCTGGGAATCCAGGCGGGGGAGAAGGTCTATCAGGACTTCACCCTGCGGATCACCAACCCCGGCGGGCACTCGTCCCGGCCGGTCAAGGACAACGCCATTGTCCGCCTGTCGGCGGGGCTGACGCGGATCGGCGCCTACGACTTCCCGATCGCGCTCAACGAGGCGACCCGCAACCACTATGCGCGGATGGCCTTGATCGAGGGGGGCGAGACCGGCGCAGCGATGAAGACCCTGGCGGACAACCCGACTGACGCCGTCGCCGCCGCCCTCCTGGCGCGCTCGCCGGGCCGCAACTCCATGATGCGGACCACCTGTGTTCCCACCCAGGTGAAGGCCGGCCACGCGCCCAACGCCCTGCCGCAGAGGGCCGAGGCCAACGTCAACTGCCGCATCCTGCCCGGCGAGAAGGTCGAGGACGTTCGCCAGACCCTGGTCAATGTGATCAACGATCCGGGGATCACGGTCGAAGTGGTGGGCAAGCCCAGCCCCGTCTCGCCCCCGCCGCCGCTCAACGCCCGCATCATGGGGCCAGCGACAAAGGTTGCGGCGGCCATGTGGCCGGGCGTTCCCATCGTGCCGGCCATGTCCACCGGCGCCACCGACGGACGTTTCCTGCTGGCTGCAGGGACTCCCACCTACGGGTTGTCAGGCATGTTCAGCCCGCCGGGAGATAGCGGCGCGCACGGACTTAACGAACGGATCGGCGTCCAGGCGCTCTATGAGGGGCGGGATTTCCTCTACGAGGTCGTCAAGCTCTACGCCCGGAACTGATCCGGGTCCCTACGGGGGCGGCGGGGGCTTGTGTGGCGATGGCGCCACACTACATCCCCGCTATGGCGGTTGCGCTTGATCAAGGCGACCGCC
>JBJTFE010000285.1:0-6192 GCA_046093265.1 Phenylobacterium sp.
GTCCTTGAGAATCTGGTCGTCCAGATCGATGTGTACCTGGCCGTCCTTGATGAGCAGGCCGAGCAGGTTGAGCAGGTTCTTGGCATACAGCTCGCTGGCGTGACCGCTGACGGTGCTGGGGACATTGATGGGGCCGTGGATCTTCACGCGATGGTGCAGGATGGTCTCGCCGGGCTGGGTCAGTTCGCAGTTGCCGCCGCCTTCTGCCGCGAGGTCGACGATGACCGAACCGCCCTTCATGCCTTCCACCATCTCGCGGCTGATGATCTTCGGCGAGGGGCGGCCGGGAATGGCGGCGGTGGTGATGAGCACGTCGGCAGCCGCCACGTGGCGGGCCAGAATGGCCTGCTGCTGGGCCTTTTCCTCGGCTGTCAGCTCGCGGGCATAGCCGCCGGCGCCTTCGGCCTTGATGTCGATGTCGACGAACTTGGCGCCCAGGGATTCCACCTGGTCCTTCACCGCGGCGCGCACGTCATAGCCCTCGACGATGGCGCCCAGGCGGCGGGCGGTGGCGATGGCCTGCAGGCCGGCCACCCCGACCCCCATCACGAAGACCTTGGCGGCGGCGATTGTGCCGGCGGCGGTCATCATCATCGGCAGGGCGCGGCCATAGGCGGCGCTGGCTTCGATCACCGCCCGGTAGCCGGCGAGGTTGGCCTGGGACGACAGGACGTCCATCACCTGGGCGCGAGTGATGCGGGGGATGAACTCCAGGGCGTAGGCCTCTGCGCCCCGGGCTGCGAGAGCTTCGAGCCCGGCGCGGTCCTGGTGAGGATTGAGAGAGGCTGCGACGAGGGTCCCCGGCTTGACCGCGGCCAGGGCCTCGGCTGACGGCGCGCGGACGCCAAACAGAATATCAGCGCCGGCGACAGCCTCGGCCGCTGAGGCGCAGAGCCGGGCGCCCGCTGCGGCGTAGTCGGCGTCCAGGCAGGCAGCGGCTGTTCCGGCCCCAGCCTGGACGGCGACCTCGAAGCCGGACGCAATCAGCTTTCGGACGGTTTCCGGTGTCGCCGCGACACGGGTCTCTCCCGGATGCGACTCGCGGATGACGGCGATAACAGCCATGTCTCGGACCGGACCTCCAGGAGTATCGACGATTCGGGCCCGGCCCTCAGTGCGCATCGCCGGGCTTTTCGCGCAGAAGGATGACGCCGGCCACAGTGATGACCAAGGCCGATACGAATCCAGGCAAGAATCCCGCAGGCGTGCAGAACCAAACCGTGAAGAGGACCAGAGCTGCGGCAATGGCGAGGGAGCCCCATTTCGTCAGGGCCATGAAGACGGCGTAGGTCGCCTTCTGTTCGCTGATGTCCATTTCGCCGCGGTGGTATTCGGAAGCCATTCGGGACTCTCGTGCTGGGGTCCAGGGTCAGGAGGAGGGGTTACACGCTCGCGCCGCGCCGCTCAAGCCCGGTGCACAGATCAGCCGGCGTTGGCCGGGCCAGGCCAAACGGACAGGAGGCCGCGAAGTGCCGAGATGAGGGCGAGGGGCTGATCGATCATGATGTGATGGGCGGAGTCCGGGATGGCGATTTCGAGCGTGTGAGGTGGCAGCGGTGAGGGGCCGCCCTCCTTGCGCCTGCTGATGATCGCCGACCGGTCTCCGTAGAT
This sequence comes from Phenylobacterium sp., assembly GCA_046093265.1. GTDB lineage: Bacteria > Pseudomonadota > Alphaproteobacteria > Caulobacterales > Caulobacteraceae > Phenylobacterium. Next base: position 1,612 of record JBJTFE010000285.1, read on the forward strand.
GTGGACAAGGGGAATTCCCACCTGGGGCGGGCCTGCGTCCATCACGCCGCTCATGACGCTCCGGTCGAGCTTGGCCCACATGTTGGGATCGAAGCGCCAGCTCCAGCCCGCCTCGCCGGATGGCCCGGCCACTTTCTTTAGGGATCGACGGGCGATGAAGTCGGCGATGAAGAGGTTGCCGGCGGCCTGGGGCGGCATCAGCCGGAATCGCGAGAGCGCCTCCTCCAGGGTGGGATAGATCCGCTGCGCCCGGTCGCCTGTCGGGATGTTGCGGACCTGCTCGGCCATGCGCTCGGCCATGCGCTTGCCCTCGGGCGAGTCCGGTGGCGGACCGCCGAACCCCGTGTCCACCAGGATGGCGGCGCGCATCCGCTCGGGATGGCTGGCGGCGGCGAAGAAGACCTGGGAGCCGCCAAAGGAGTGGCCGATGTAGATCGGCTTGCCTGCGTCGTAGAGCCCCGCCGCCCGGGCCACCGCCTCGGCGTCGGCGGCGAAGTCCTGGAAGGCGTAGGTCTCGCGCCAGTCGGAGTCGCCCATCCCGGCGAGGGACATGGAAGCGACGCGGAAGTCCTGTGCGAGGAAGGGGGCGATAAAGCTCCACCAGTCGGCATGGGCCGAGTTCCCGTGCACCAGGAGCAGGCCGGGCTTGCCGCGCTGGCCCCAGGTCAGCATCTCGATCCGAGCGCCGAGGGACTCCACATGGCTGCGCTCAGGCGTCTGGGCGAGTGCGTTGCGGAACCATTCCGGGGAGTCAGGCTCGCGGCCGCGGAAGGGCGCGAGGGGCGCCTGCACCTCGGGCGGCAGGGCGCCGGGCTCGGTGTGGATCGGCCGGTCGTCGTAATAGCCGACGGGCGCGCCCTCCTTGATCGCCGGATCGATGGCCATGTCCTACTCCTGCGCCTCCCGGTAGCCCGCCTTACGGCGGATTGACCGGATCCCCTTGTAGACCCCCGTGCCGGTCATGAGGATGCGGTCTCCGGACCACACCCTGCCCGCCACCGTAAAGATGTCGCCGTCCTCGGCGATGATTTCACTGGTCCCTTCGACCCAGTCGCCCATCAGACCCGGGCCGATGAAGTCCGTCACCAGCCGGATGGTGACCCAGCCGACCTCGCGCTGGTTGGAGATGACCCGTCCCCAGGCCATGTCGGCGAAGCTCATCAGCATGCCGCCATGGCAGTTGTTCATGCCGTTGGCGTGGTGTTCCTCGACCCGGAAGGCCATGACCTCGATGTTGGTCTGAGGGTCGCGGGACGAATAGAAGGGGCCGACGGTTCGGCCGAAACCGCGCTGCCAGAGATTGATCACAAACCCATCGGGAACGACGGCCGTCTGGCCTTCTGTCAGGTCATCGGACATAGCGCCGGGTGACTAAAGGACCCCGGGAAAATGGCAAGCGACTTCCCGCTTGGCGCGTCCAGCCTTCCGTGATTGAAAAAGGGCCGTTGAGTTTCCTCCGGGGGTGGTTGGCATGTTGAAATCCGGACTGTTTGCGGTCGGCCTGGTCGCCCTGGCCCTGTCGGCCTGCGCCACCTCAGGCGCCGCTGGGAAGGCCGGTGACAAGTCCGCCGCCGCCAAGCCCCTCCCGGCCGGACTCGACCCGGGAGCTCGGCCGGACGCCTTCCCGTCGACCTACCGGCCTCTGCCGGCCAGTGACTTCGCCATTGTCGGCGCCCGGGCCTATACCGGGACGGGAAAGGCTCTGGAGGATGCGACCATCGTGGTCCGCGCGGGACGGATCGCCGCAGTGGGCGAAGGTCTGGATATCCCGCAGGGCGTTCAGGTGGTGGACGCCCGCGGCAAATGGGTTTCCCCGGGCCTGATCGATTCCCACTCGCACCTCGGGGTGTACGCCTCACCCGCCGAGGAGGCCCATTCTGACGGGAATGAACTGACCAGCCCCACAACGCCGCAGGTCTGGGCAGAACATTCGGTCTGGCCGCAGGACCCGGGGTTCAACACAGCCCGGATCGGCGGCGTGACCACCGTCCAGGTCCTGCCCGGCTCCGGCAACCTGATCGGCGGCCGCGGCGTGACCCTTCGCAATGTGCCGTCCCGGACCGTGCAGGGCATGAAGTTCCCCGGCGCGCCCTACACACTCAAAATGGCCTGCGGTGAGAATCCAAAGCGGGTCTATGGTTCCAAAGGCCAGGCTCCCTCTACGCGGATGGGAAACGTCGCTGGCTACCGCGCCGCCTGGATCGAGGCTGCGGAATACACCCGCAAGTGGGATGACTACCGGGAGCAGATCGGACGCGGCGAAAAGGTCGACCCGCCAGCCCGCGACCTGGGGCTCGACACCCTGTCCGGCGTTCTGCGGGGCGAGATCCTGGTGCAGAACCACTGCTATCGGGCCGACGAGATGGCGATCATGATCGATGTCTCGAGGGAGTTCGGTTACCGCATCGCAAGTTTCCACCACGCCGTCGAAGCGTACAAGATCGCCGACCTGCTGGCGGCCAACGGCATCTGCACCGCCACCTGGGCCGGTTGGTGGGGCTTCAAGCTGGAGGCCTTCGATTCGGTGGAGGCCAATGTCCCGCTCCTCCAGGCAGCGGGGGCCTGCGCGGTCATCAAGTCGGACGACGCCGACCTCATCCAGAGGCTCAACCAGGAGGCGGCCATGGCCCTGGCCGCCGGCCGCGCCGCCGGCCTGCAGATCAGCGAAGCGGAGGCCATGGCCTGGATCACCGCCAATCCGGCCAAGGCCATAGGCATACTGGACCAGACCGGCACCCTTGAGGCCGGCAAGCGTGCGGATATCGTGATCTGGGACCGGAATCCGTTCTCGATCTACGCTCGCACTGAAAAGGTCTACATAGACGGCGCCCTGACCTGGGATCGCCGGGACCCCCGATACCAGCCCCGGTCGGACTTCGACCTGGGCCAGACTGGCGAGGAGGTTCGCTGATGCGCCGTCGTCTGGTAGTTCTGGCCACCGCCCTGGCCCCCCTCCTTCACGCCCTCGTCTCACCGGCGATCGCTGCACCGGCTTCCGCGTCGGAGACACTCGCCATCACCGGCGCCCGGATCCTTACCGCCGGTCCGGCGGGCAGCCTGGAATCGGGAGTCATCGTGATCCGTGACGGTCGGATCGTCTCGGTCGGCCGGGGCGCACCACCGGCCGGCGCCCGTGTCGTCGACGCCGCCGGGTCGGTGATCACCCCCGGACTGTTCGCGACGGGCAGCCTGCTCGGCGCTGTCGAAATCGGCGCCCTGGGCGATGACCTCTCGGTCAACAACCCGCAGATCGGCGCCGCCTTCGACATTCGCGAGGGCCTGGATCCGGCCTCGACCCTCATTCCCATCGCCCGGACGGGCGGCTTGACCAGCGCCGTTGTTCTGCCCCAGCCGGCGGGCGGCGGATTCGGCGCCCACGAACATGACGGCGAAGTTTCGGGCGGGCGGCTGACGGCCGGCGGCGGCGAGCCCCCGCGGTCCAACACCCTGTTCGCAGGCCAGGGCGCGGTGATCCGCCTGAACGGAGCCGACGACATGGTCGTGCGTGGCGGGATCGGCGTGGTCGTCGCCTTCGGCAAGGCCGGGGCCCAGGCGGCCGGGGGCGCACGCGGCGCCCAGATCGCGGCCATCAAGGCGGTCCTGGCCGATGTCCGGGCCTTCGCCGCAAACCGAAGCGCCTGGGAGACGGGAAGCTACCGGGAGCTGGGCCTGTCCAAGGCCGACCTCCAGGCCCTTTTTCCCCTGGTTCAGGGGCGCACACCCCTGATCGCCCGGGTGCACAGGGCTGCAGACATACGCTCTGTCCTCAAGCTGGCCCGGGAGGAGAAACTGAGACTTATTCTCGAGGGCGCAGAGGAAGGCTGGATAGTAGCCGCTGAGATCGCCCGCGCCGGCGTTCCGGTTATCCTCAACCCGATCACAAACCGGCCCGACAGCTTTGAAATCCTTGGCGCCACTCTTGAAAACGCTGCCCGCCTGAACGCCGCCGGCGTGACCGTGGCCTTCACCGCACCCGAGGGCGCCGCCCACCGCGCCCGGGAAACCCGATACGGAGCCGGGACCGCCGTGGCCTGGGGCCTGCCCTGGGATGCGGCCCTGGCGGCGGTAACCATCAACCCGGCGCGGATGTTCGGCGTCAGTGATCGCACGGGCAGCCTGGAGGCCGGCAAGGACGCCGACTTCGTCATCTGGTCCGGCGACCCCTTCGAGCCGCTCTCCACCCCGAAGGCGGTCTACATCGGCGGCGAGGCCCAGGACCTGACCACCCGCCAGACCGAACTGAGGGATCGCTACAAGGACCTCGGCGGCCCCCTGCCCCCGGCCTACCGGGGCCGATAGTCTACGGGTCTGTCAGCCGACCAGGGCCTCGAAGGCGTCGACGCGGCGCTCCAACTGGCGCACGCCTGAAGCCCAGAAGGCGGTCTCGCGAGGGTCAAGGCCGAAGCGGGCCAAGGCCTCCACGCAGGTGCGCACGCCGCCAGAGGCGAGCAGGTCCTCGTAAAGGGGCGCAAAGCCCTCCGGGTCCTCGCGCCGCTTTTCCACCAGGGCCCGGACCAGGAGATCGCCGAAGGCGTAGGCATAGACGTAGAACGGCGCGTGCACGAAGTGGCTGATATAGGC
>JBJTFE010000286.1:0-3040 GCA_046093265.1 Phenylobacterium sp.
GTCGAGGTCTGCGCCGCCATTTTTCCGTCAACTGAACCTGCACCCATCCGGTGTTGATCAGGTCTGACGGGCGACTTTTGAATGCCGACCTGTTATGCCGACCTCGTCAGGATCATGAAGGCGCACGGGTGCTGGCAGGTGGAAGGCGGCAAGGGGAGCCACGAGAAGTGGCGGAGCCCGATCAACGGGCGGACAGTCACCGTGCCGCGTTCCAAGAGCCGCCACACCGCAAATGCGGTTCCGAGGCAGCTGGGGATCGGCAAGGCCTTCTGATCAGGCGACGGCGAATTCGCGCCGGGCGGAGAAATCGACCGAGACGCGGCCAAGCCGGGGCTTCTGGTTAGCGGCCAGAATTTCCGGCGCCAGCTCAACCATCATGGCTTCAAACTCAGCCAGTGTTTCGGTCTCGATCACGAGGCCTGGGATGTCCGTTTCGGAGATCCAGACTGAAGCTTCCGGATCCCAGATCGCTTTGACGTAGTAGGACTGGTCCATGCGGCCCCTCATCCCATGGGAAGACACTTTCATAAGCCCAATGCGCCGAGAATGCGTCAACAAGATAGCCGATCCCCTTCGCCCCGGTCCTTTGTCCGCCTCCCGTCCCGCCCTCCTACAGCGCCCCCGCCGCCAGGGCGTAGAGGGGTAGTCCCAGGATCAGGTTGAACGGGAAGGCCACGCCGAGGGAGAGGCCGAGATAGACGCCGGGCTTGGCCTCCGGAAGGGCGGTGCGCATGGCGGCGGGCGCGGCGATGTAGGAGGCCGAGGCGGCCAGCAGGATCAGCAGGGCGCTGTCGCCGGGGGCGAGGCCGGCGAGCCGCGAGGCGACATAGCCGGCGGCCGCGCCGGCCAGGGGCAGGGCGATCCCCAGGGCCAGGACCCGCGCCGGAGGCCTGCCGGCGTCGGTGAGGCTTCGGGCGGCGGCGAGGCCCATGTCGAGCAGGAAGAGGCACAGGGCGCCTTGGAAGAGGGGGTTCACGAAGATATCCAGCCGGGCCATGCCGGCTTGGCCCGTCGTCAGGCCGATCAGGAAGCTGCCCACCAGCATGAGGGCCGGACCGCCAAGGAAGACCTCCCGCAGGATGCCTCCCATGCCGTGGCCGGCGCTGGAGCCTTCCGCCGCCCGCCTGGCGATGATGAGGGCGGTGAGTATGGCCGGGGCCTCCATGATGGCGAGGACCGCGGTCATGTAGCCGCTGAAGACCACGCCGTGCGCGGACAGGAAGTCCGCCCCCGCCGCATAGGTGACCACAGAGACCGAGCCGAAGGCCGCCGCCGTGGCCGCCGCCGAGGCCCGCTCCAGCCCCCCGAGCCGCCTCAGGACTGGATAGGCGATCAGCGGCCAGGTCAGGGACAGCAGCAGGCCGGCGATCCCGGCGCGGATAAAGCCCTCGCTGAGCCCGGCCTCGGCTGCCTCCACCCCGCCCTTGAAACCAATGCAGAGCATCAGGAAGAGGGACAAGGTGCGGCTGGTGGAGGCGGGCAGGGACAGGTCTGACTTCGCAAAGCCGCCGAACAGGCCGAGGACGAAGAAGAGAATGGCGGGCGCGAGCAGGTTCTTTGCGCCGAGTGCGGCGGCGGAAGCGAGGACGTCTGGCATGGGCCTTCCCGGAAACTCAGGGCGCCCCCCCGGGCGCCGGATGCGGACGTCTAGGCCGTGTCGGGAGACAGGGGGCGTTGAAAGGTGCTATGGCTGCCATAAGGGAAATTCATGACGGACCGTAAGAATGGCGCGCGATGTCAATCTCGATCTCGATCTGGTCCGCACCTTCGTGACCATCGCCGACACGCGCAGCTTCACCCGCACAGGGGAGAGGCTGGGGCGGACCCAGTCAGCGATAAGCCTTCAGGTGCGCCGGCTGGAGGACCGGCTGGGGGTGACCCTGCTGGCCCGCGATCCACGACGGGTGGGACTGACCGAGGCGGGGGAGGCCTTCCTGCCGAAGGCGCGGCGCCTGCTGCGCGTCAACGACGAGATCGTCGCCGAGGTGACGGGGGAGGACCTGGAGGGTGAAGTCCGGCTGGGCGCCCCGGAGGACTTCGCCACCGTCCACCTGCCGCAGATCCTGGGCGCCTTCGCCCGCTCGCACCCCCGGGTGGCCCTGGCCGTGACCTGCGACCTGACCCTCAACCTGCTGGACCGCCTGCAGGCCGGCGCCCTGGACCTCGCCCTGGTGAAGCGCGAGCCTCTCGGGCCGGACCTGGGGGTCCGGGTCTGGCGCGAGCCCCTGGTGTGGGTGGCCTCGGACCGGGAGGTGCTGAAGCCCGGCGAACCGGCGCCCCTGGTGATCGCCCCGGCCCCGTGCGTCTATCGGCGTCGGGCGGTGGCGGCCCTGGAGGCGAGGGGCCGGTCCTGGCGCGCGGCCTACACCAGTCCTTCCCTGGCCGGCCAGCACGCCGCCCTGAGGGCGGGCCTTGGCCTGACCGTCCTGCCCCGGGAGATGGTTCCCGACGACTTGACGCTCCTGGGAGAGGTTGACGGCCTGCCGCCCCTGGAAGACGCTGAGATCGCCCTCCTGAAGGCGCGGGGCGGGGCGCCGCGGGCGGCGGACCGTCTGGCGGAGCACGTCCTGGCGGCCCTGGACCGTCGGTCGGCCCGGTCGCCGGCGCCGTCGTAGGCCCCTCAACGGGCGCCGCCGCTGATGGGCAGCCATTAAGCTGTTGGAATTCCTCCACCTCTTGAGGGGGAGGCGGACCGCGCAGCGGGCCGGAGGGGGTCTTGGGGAGGCGCCGCAGCACCCCCTCACCCGGCTCCGCCGGGAGCTCCCCCTTGGGGGAGCAATGATCACTTCATTCCTCCGCGAGGGGGAGGCCTAGGCCTGCCTAATCCCAGGCCAGGGGGGCGGCGTCGCGCAGGATGGCCTCGGCCTCAGGGGTGTGCTTGCCCTCGCCGTCAGGGTGAAGGACGAGGGGAGGCAGGAGCGCCAGGGGCGCCCGCCCGCCGCGGATGGCCCGCACGATCACCCGGCTGGCGGGGGAGCCGGACCGAGGCTGGACCGGGCGAACAGGAAGTCGCCCACCAGCACGCTGGCGGGCGCGCCCC
>JBJTFE010000287.1:0-2636 GCA_046093265.1 Phenylobacterium sp.
GATGGCGACAAGCATGACAAGTGAGGCGATCAGGCCGTACTTGGCGTAGCCCTCGGGGTTGAGCTGGCCGACGGCGTGGGTGGAGTCTGGCTTGAGGAGCACCCCGAAGGCCAGGGCCTGGATGGAGAGGCCGCCGATCCACGCGAAGAAGAAGCGGTAGGACAACAGGACCGAGCGGTCGTCGTAGCCGGAGGTGAACTCGGCGGCGAGGGCGGAGGAGGGCACCTCGTAGAAGGCGATGAAGGCCCGTATCACCACCGCCAGAACGGTCAGGTAGACGAAAAGGCCCTGCGGCGACAGGTCCGGCGGATTCCAGAGGGCCGCATAGGACACGGCCACGGGCAGGGCTGCCGCGTACATGAAGGGATGCCGGCGTCCGCAGGGCGAGCGAAGATTGTCCGAGACATGGCCGATCATCGGGTCGATGACCGCATCGAAGACCAGGGCGGTCAGGAGGGCCAGGGCCACCAGGCTGGCCGGCACGCCCAGCACCTGGTTGTAGAAGAGCATCAGCATGTAGCTGAAGCCGTTGTCCTTCACCCCGAAGGCGACCGATCCCAGGCCGTAGAAGAAGCGCGTCGAGCGGTCGAGCCGCCCGTCCGGCGCCGGCGCCGCAGCAGAAACCATCTCTTCCCCCAACGCGTTACGGAAGGCATTGGGTCAGGCGGGAGACAGACCGTCAACCGGCCTTGTGGCCCCCAGGGTGCGCCACTAGCATACCGGACGCTCAAAGCACTGCGAGGGGGACCATGGCCCAGGCGTCTGCAGACTATCCGCTGTCCGGCCTGAAGGTGCTGGACTTCTCGCGGGTCCTGGCTGGACCCTTCGCCGGTCGGCTCCTGTCGGACCTCGGCGCCGATGTGGTCAAGGTCGAGCCGCCGGAGGGCGACGTGACCCGCAACTGGGGGCGGGTGAAGGGCGGCGTGCCCGGCTTCTTCCACCAGCAGAACGCCGGCAAGCGCAACGTCTGCATCGACCTGCGCGCGCCGGGCGCCCGGGAGCTTGTGCTGGACCTGGTCCGCCAGGCCGACATCCTGATCGAGAACTACCGGCCCGACGTCATGGGCCGGCTGGGGCTGGGCTACGACGTCCTCTCACAGGCCAATCCGCGCCTGATCATGCTGTCCATATCCGGCTTCGGCGCCGGGGGCCCCGAATCGCGCCGGCCGGCCTACGCCCCCATCGTCCACGCCGAGATGGGGCTGATCGCCCGTCAGGCCCGGCGCAACGGCATTCCGCGCAGCGACCTGCCGCTCTCCGTCGCCGACACTAACGCCTCGCTGCATGGCCTGATCGGCCTGCTTTCGGCGGTAATCCTCCGTGAACGGACGGGCAAGGGCCAGCACATCGACATCGCCATGGTGGACGCCACCCTCGTCACGGACGACCAGTTTCACTACGAGGCCGAGGATTCCGAAGACACCATGGACCTGCCCCCGGACATCTGGGAGACGGGCGCCGGCCCCATCCTGGTCTCGGCGGACTTCCGTTACCTCTTCCGCCAGCTGACGACGAAATTGGGCCTGAAGGACCCCGGCGAGGGCGTGTCCGACCTTGATCGCAAGATCGCCCTGCGCAGGGCTGCGGTGGGCGACCTGATGAAGGGCCTGACCGACTGGGGCAGGGTGTCCGAGGCCATGGCGGCCATGAACATCGCCTGGGGCGAGGTGCGCGACGGCGCCCGGCTTCGCGAGCAGCCCACCCTGGCCCACCGGGGCTCCATCGTGGACATCGACGACCGCGAGGGCGGGACCCGGCCCATCCCCCAGTCCCCCTACCGGTTCTCCTCGGCCCGCAGCGGCGTGCGCGGCGTCGCCCCCCACCGGGGCGAGCACAACGCCGAGGTCCTGTCCGAATGGCTGGGCCTCGGCGCCGCCGAGGTCGCAGCCGTCTCGAAAGCCGGGGTCCTGGGCTCGGAAGCCTGAGCCCCGCCCAATTGCTCCCCCAAGCGGGAGCTCCGGGCGCAGCCCGGTAAGGCGGTCAACGGCCTCGCCTACAGGTCGATTCCGTAGACCCGCGCCGCCGTACCTGAGAACAACAGGTCCTTCTCGGCCTCCGAGTAGGGGGCGGCGATGCGCTTCAGGCCGTTCCAGAGGGTCCGGTAGGACAGGCTCGCCCGGTCGACGGGGAAGTTGCTCTCGAACATGCAGCGGTCGGGGCCGAACAGGTCGATGGCGGCGCGATACCAGTCGCCCTGGGCCGCGGCGAAGGCCGCGGAGTCCGGGGCGCCGGTCTTGTGCCAGTCCCAGCCGTTGATGGGCATGGCCATGCCACCCAGCTTGACGGTCACGTTCGGGCAGGTCGCCAGCCCGGCCATGTCCGCCCGCCATGTCGGGAAGTACTCATCGCGCTTGCCGGCGTAGGGGCCGATGCCCAGGGGCCCGCCCAGGTGATCCAGGATGATGCTGGCCCCGGGAAAGGCCCGGGCCAGGTCCGTCAGCTCGGGGATCTGGGGATGGAAGAGCCAGGCGTCGAAGGTCAGGCCCCGGTCCGCCAGCTTCGCAACGCCCCGCCGGAAGGTCGCGTCGAGATAGAGGTGCGGCGGCGGGTGGGGGTGGGAGGGACGGATGGCGTCCGAGGCGTCCCAGGCGGCGGCGTGACGGATTCCCCGGAACAGGCCCTCGCCCGCCTCGAGA
>JBJTFE010000288.1:0-3574 GCA_046093265.1 Phenylobacterium sp.
GGCACTGCGTGCATTGTCTGCACAAGTGTGGGTGACAGAAGTCGATCCGATCTGCGCACTACAAGCTGCGATGGAAGGTTATCGTGTCGTCACCATGGAATACGCTGCCGAGCACGCAGACATTTTTGTGACTGCTACCGGTAACTATCATGTGATCACGCATGAGCACATGAAGAAAATGAAAGATCAGGCGATTGTCTGCAACATTGGCCACTTCGACAATGAGATCGAAGTTGTCGCGTTGAAGCAGTACAAATGGGAGAACATCAAGCCGCAAGTCGATCATGTAATTTTCCCGGATGGTAAGCGCATCATCTTGCTGGCCGAGGGCCGACTCGTGAACCTCGGCTGCGGCACCGGCCATCCCTCGTACGTGATGAGCTCGTCATTTGCCAACCAGACCATTGCGCAGATCGAGTTGTTCACCAAGACTGAGAACTATCCGATCGGCGTGTACACCCTGCCCAAGCATCTCGACGAAAAGGTCGCGGCGCTGCATCTGGAGAAGATCGGGGCCAAGCTGACCCGTCTGACGGCGGCGCAGGCCGGCTATATCGGCGTCGGCGAAGCCGGCCCCTTCAAGCCCGAGCACTACCGCTACTGACGGCGCAGGGGTGTTTCCTGGCCCGCGTCGGCCGGAGGGGGACCTGAAGCGACCCTGAGACCCCTTACTTCAGGTCCCTGGCCGCCTTGTTCAGGTCGGGGGCGTTGGGCGAGCGCATGGCCACCCCGGCCTCCATCCCCGCCTTGAGCGCCGCCGCGGCGCCCTCGTGCGACATGATCTTGCTCATCACCGCCTGCCCCGCCCGCTCGAACCATTCGCGGTTCTCGATGACGAAGGCGCGGGAGTCGCGATAGCCGTCGAGCAGGCCGTTGATCTCCGGGATCACATAGCGGGCGACCATCTCCCAGCTGCGGTTGGTGTTCTCGCGGTTCGCCCAGTCGTGGACGAAGCCGAGCACCACGCCGAAGCCGCCGGACGAGGCCTGCAGCTTGCGGATGGCGGCGATCAGGTCGTCCGGCGTGCCGATCACCGCCGCCGCGCCGTCGACGTCGGCGGTCTGCTCAAGCGCCTGTTCCGGCGAGCTGAAGGGCGCCGCGCCGGGCCGCATCAGGGTGCCGACCTGGTACTCGTTGTGCCAGTGCATCAGGCCCTTGGCGGCCTGGGCCCGGGCCTCCTCGCGGGTCTCGGCGATGTGCCAGGACATCAGCACCCGCCAGTTCTTCCGGTCGATCGCCTTGCCCGACTTGGCCGCGGCCTGCTCGGCGAAGCTCCACTGGGTGGGCAGGGCGGCAAGCCCCGCTTCGGAGTTGGAGCCGATGGACAGGACGCCCATGCCGTACTTGCCGGCCAGGGTCATGCCCGAGGGACTGACCGAGGAGGCCGCCACCATCTCCATCTCTTCCTGCAGGGGCAGGAGCTGGAGGCGGGCGTCGCGCAGGGTGAACCATTCGCTCTCGTAGGTGACCCGCTCGCCGGCCAGCAGGCGCTTGATCACGCCGATGGCCTCGTCCTGGCGGTCGCGCTGGGTCATGGGATCGATGCCCAGGGTATGGGCGTCGGAGGGCAGGGCGCCGGGGCCGGTGCCGAGGATCACCCGGCCGCCGGTCATGTAGTCTAGCTGCACCATGCGCTGTGCGACGTTGAAGGGGTGATGGTAGGGCAGGGAGATGACCCCTGTGCCCAGGCGGATGCGCCGGGTGTGCTCGCCGACGGCGGCGAGGAACATCTCGGGCGAGGCGATCATCTCCCAGCCGGTGGAATGGTGCTCGCCGACCCAGAATTCGTCATAGCCCAGCTCCTCCAGCCGCGCAGCGAACCGGATGTCGTTCCGGAACTGGAGCCGGGGATGCTCGCCGATCGGGTGATGGGGCGCCAGGAAGGCGCCGAACTGGGTGCGGGCCATGGGTTTCCTCCGGACTTCAAGCCGTCTCGCCGCGGGCCCCGAAGGCCGTCGGTCGTTCCCGGACACCGATAGCCGCAGCCGCGGAATACGCAAGCTCCGCTCAGGCGCGGAGACGCCGGACCTGCCTCAGGACGCCGAAGATGTCGGTCGCCGCGCCCGCCCAGATGAAGGCGAAGGATACGGCGCGCAGGAGGGTGAAGGGCTCGCCCTGCGAAAGGCCGATGCCAAAGCCGATGGTGGGGCCGATGAACTGCAGGAAGCCCATGGCCGACAGGGGCATGCGCCGGGCGGCCCAGGCGAAGAGGACCAGGGGAATGGCGGTGATCGGCCCCGCCGCCAGCAGCCAGGCCGCCGCCGCCGGGGAATCCTCCACATGACCCTGCCCGGTCAGGGCCAGGTAAGCCATCCAGAGCGCGCCAGGGACCGCCACAAAGAGACACTCGGCGAAGAGGCCGGTCTGGGCGTCGGCCTGGACCTGCCTGCGCACGATGCCGTAGGCGCCGAAGCTCAGGGCCAGGACCACCGCCATCCAGGGGAAGTGCCCCAGGGCCACACCCTGAAGGGCCACACCGATCCCGGCCAGGACGATGGCGCCGAGCCCCAGGGCGTCGAAGCGCTCGCGAAAGATCAGCGCCCCGGCGGCCATGTTCAGGAGGGGGGTGAGATAGTCGCCGAGGCTGCTCTACAGGACCCGACCGGCGTTGACGCCCCAGACATAGAGGGCCCAGTTGCCGCCGATCAGGAGGGCCGACAGGGCGAGCATCCCCAGAAGCCGGGGAGAGCGCAGGACCGCCGCCACCTGGGCGCCCTGGCGGGCGAGGACGACGAAGACCCAGGCGGCCAGGGTTCCCCAGACCGCCCTGTGGGCGAGGATCTCCCAGGAGTCCGCGCCCAGCCGGCCCATGGCCTGGAAGAAAAGGGGTGAAAAGCCCCAGAAGAGATAACACAGAACCCCCGCGCCCAGGGCGGCGCGGGAGGCGGCCTCCGTCGAAGGCGCGGCCCCCCCGGCCACCCGTCAGCGGTCGCCGATGAGGCCCCGCGCGTCGAGGAGCTGGGCGATCTGCACGGCGTTGAGGGCGGCGCCCTTGCGCAGGTTGTCGGCCACGACCCAGAGGTTCAGGCCGTGCTCGACGGTGGGATCCCGGCGGATGCGGCTGACGAAGACCGGGAACTCGCCCTGGGCCTCCTTGGGCGTGATGTAGCCCTTGTCATTGCGCTGGTCGATGACGATCACGCCGGGGCTGTTGCGCAACAGGTCGCGGGCCTCGCCCTCGTCGAGGGGCTCGTGGAACTCGATGTTCACCGACTCCGAGTGACCGACCATGACCGGGACCCGCACGCAGGTGACGGTGAGGGCGATCTCGGGATCGATCATCTTGTGGGTCTCGTTCCACATCTTCGCCTCCTCGTCGGTGTAGCCGTCGTCGTTGAAGGCGCCGATGAAGGGAATGACGTTGAACGCGATCTGCTTGGGGAACTTTTTCGGCTCCGAGGGGCCGAGGACGAAGATGCCCTTGGTCTGGTCCCAGAGCTCGTCCATGCCTTCCTTGCCCGCGCCGGAGACCGACTGGTAGGTCGACACGACGACGCGCTTGATCCGCGCCCGCTCGTGCAAGGGCTTCAGGGCCACCACCAGCTGGGCGGTGGAGCAGTTGGGGTTGGCGATG
>JBJTFE010000289.1:0-4061 GCA_046093265.1 Phenylobacterium sp.
GTCACGGCGAACAAGGCCCTTATCGCAGAACACGGCGCCGAACTCGCAGCCGTTGCGGAGAGGCGCGGTGTTCCCCTGCTGTTCGAGGCCGCTGTCATGGGTGGGGTCCCGGCGGTCAAGATTGTACGTGAGGCGCTGGTCGGGGAAGACATCCGCAGCCTCTCCGGGATCCTCAATGGCACCTGCAACTATATCCTGACGGAGATGGAGACTTCGGGCTCTGCCTTCGCCGACGTCCTGGCCGAGGCTCAGCGACTGGGCTATGCCGAGGCGGATCCAACCATGGACGTCGGCGGCTTCGACGCGGCGCATAAGATCACCATCCTGGCGGCCCTGGCCTTCGGTGGATCGCCGAATTTCGCTGCGGCGGAAATCCACGGCATCACCGGCGTGGATCTGCTCGACATCCGCCTGGCGGGCGATCTCGGCTATCGGGTCAAGCTCATCGCCTCGGCTGAAAGGGCGGGCACAGGCGCGCGGGTCCGGGTCCGGCCCTTCCTTGTCCGCAAGACCCATCCGATCGCCCAGGCCGATGGCGCGCTGAACGCCCTGTTCATCGAGGGAAGCCGGATCGGCCGGATCTTCCTTCAGGGGCCGGGCGCCGGCGCCGGTCCCACGGCGGCTGCGGTGGCGGCCGACATCGCCGACGTCATGGCTGGCGCGCGCCGACCCGTCTTCCAGGCGCCCGCGGGAAAGCTTGCGCCCTGCGCGCCCACGGCGGGTGTCGCGGCGGAGAGGCGGGGCTACATCCGCGTCATGGTCCGGGACGCGCCCGGCGTCCTGGCTGCAGTCTCCGAGGAGCTGGCCGAGGCCGGCGTATCCATCGAGAGTTTCCTCCAGAAGCCCCCGGGAGAGGCGCCCGGCGTTCCCATTGTGATGACCACCCACGCCGTCGCAGAGGCCGTGCTCAAGGCCGCTGTCGCGCGCATCGGTCGCCTGCCCGTGGTACTTGAGCCGCCCCGCCTTCTGCACATCGCAGGCATCTGAGAATCGACGATAATCACGGCCCCGAAGCGGCCCGGAGACCCCTGATGAGCACTGAGCAGCTGGATAGCGGCCTTGTTCTCGACGCCGTCCGCGTCACTGAGATCGCTGCGATCGCGGCCTCCACCCTGGCGGGGCGCGGTGATGAGAAGGCCGCCGACCAGGCCGCCGTTGACGCCATGCGCACGGCTCTGAACAGTCTGGCCATCGATGGCGAAATCGTCATCGGCGAGGGTGAGCGCGACGAGGCGCCCATGCTTTTCATCGGCGAGAAGGTGGGTCGCGGCGGCGCGGCCATCGACATCGCCCTTGATCCACTGGAGGGCACGACCCTCACCGCCAAGGCCATGGCCAACGCCCTGGCGGTAATGGCGTGGGCGCCGAAGGGCACCTTGCTGAACGCTCCCGACACCTACATGGACAAGATCGCCTGCGGCCCCGGCTTTCCCCCTGGGGTCATCGACCTTGACCGGTCTCCCGCAGACAATGTCCGGGCTCTGGCGGCCGCCAGGGGTGTCCCGGCGGAGGACATCACGGTCTGCGTCCTGGATCGTCCACGGCATGCCGAGATCATCACCTCTATCCGCTCTGTCGGCGCGCGGGTGAACCTGATCACCGACGGAGATGTGGCGGGCGTCATGCACACCGCCGACCCATCCACCGGCATAGACCTCTATGTGGGGCAGGGGGGCGCGCCGGAGGGCGTTCTCGCGTGCGCGGCCCTGAAGTGCGTGGGCGGTCAGTTCCAGGGGCGGCTGGTCTTCCGCAACGCCGACGAGAAGGCCCGCGCCCGCCGCGTGGGGATCACCGACTTCGACAAGAAGTACGACCTGCACGAAATGGTCCGCGCCGACGCCATCTTCGCCGCAACGGGCGTGACCAAAGGCGCGCTTCTGGACGGCATCCGCCGCGAGGGCGGTCATGTGATCACACACAGCCTGGTGATGAGCTCCTCGACGGGAACGGTCCGCGAAGTGCGGATGCGGCGCCCGGCCTGAACTCGATGACTGCCGGGGAGGGCCCGTTTCTCGGAGTGGCCCGGTCCCTGACGGGACGCGCCTGGGCCGCCCGCCCGGCCGCCCCGGATCTGGTTCGTCGACATCAGGCCGCCCTGGGCCTCAGCGAGCCTCTGGCCCGGGCCCTGGCGTCAAGAGGCGTCGGGCCGGACGATGGGGAGGCCTATCTCAATCCGACCCTGAAGATCCTGTTTCCCGATCCTTCCTCGTTCCGGGACATGGATCTGGCGGCGGAGATCCTGGTCGACGCCCTGGTTCGGGAACGCCCGATGGTGGTCTTCGCCGACTACGACGTCGATGGGGCGGCCAGCGCCGCCCAGCTCGTGCGCTGGATGCGCGCCATGGGCCGGGAGGTCCCCGTCTACATTCCGGACCGCGTGACAGAGGGCTATGGTCCGAACCCGGCGGTCTTCAGGTCTCTCAAGGAAAAGGGGGCGGAGCTCGTCATCACCCTCGATTGCGGTGCGGCGGCGGTGGACGCGCTGGCGGCGGCCCGCGACATCGGTCTGGACGTCGTGGTGATTGATCATCACCTCATGCGTCCGGGCGAGGTTCCGGCCGCCGCAGCCCTGGTGAATCCAAACCGGCCGGATGACAACTCGGGACAGGGGATGCTGGCGGCGGCCGGCGTCGCTTTCGTCCTGCTCGCCGCTCTCAACCGGGAGGCGAGGCTGCGCGGCCTGTTCGCCGACCGGGCAGAGCCCGACATTCGCCAATGGCTGGATCTGGCGGCCCTCGGGGCGGTGTGCGACGTCACCGCCCTGACCGGCTTCAATCGCGCCCTGACGGCCCAAGGGCTCAAGGTCATGTCCCGCTGGGCCAATCCCGGCCTGAAGGCGCTGGCGGATATCGGTAAGGTCAGCGGCCCAGCGACCACCTTCCACGCCGGATTTATCCTGGGACCTCGCATCAACGCTGGCGGGCGTATCGGCCGCTCGGACCTTGGCGCGCGGCTCCTGGCCACCGACGATCCCGACGAAGCAGCGATCCTTGCCGCTCAGCTTGATGAGCTGAACGGCCAGCGCAAGGCCGTGGAGCAGGCGGTGCTCGACGAGGCTGTGGCCCTGATCGAGACGGACCCCGCGCGGATCGAGGCTCCGGTGCTTGTCGTGGCCGCGCCCGCCTGGCCTCCGGGGGTGATCGGCATTGTCGCAGGACGACTGCGCGAGCGCTACCGCCGGCCCGCGGTGGTGATCGGGGTGGACGTCGCGGCCGGGATCGGCAAAGGTTCCGGGCGCTCTCAGTCAGGTGTGAACCTGGGCGCCGCCGTACAGGCCGCCTTCGAGGCCGGCATCCTTCTTTCGGGCGGCGGACACGCCATGGCGGCCGGGCTCTCCATCCGGCCCGACCGGATCGCCGATTTCACGACCTTTCTCGCCGATCAACTGGGCGAGGTTCAGGCGCGCGCCGCTGAGGCCGACGCTCTTGAGATCGACGCCCTCGTCACCCCCCGAGGGGCGGACCGGTCGCTTCTGGACGCCTTCAAGCGTCTCGCGCCCTTTGGACCCGGAAATCCCGAACCGGTCTTCGCGGTCGCTTCGGCGCGCATTGAACGCCCTATTCCCATGCGTGGCGGCCATGTCCGGGTCACCCTCTCCGACTCCGCGGGCGGCCGGCTGAAAGCGGTTGCCTGGCGGGCCGAGGAGACGCCCCTTGGTCAGGCCCTTCTGGCCGGAGGCGTACTGCACCTGGCGGGCCGGTTGCGCCCGGACGACTGGCAGGGCAGGGCATCGGTGGAGCTGGAGATCGAGGACGCCGCGGACCCCCGACGCGCCGATCCCAGCTGACGGCCTCCGCGCAAAGGAAGGTGTCTTGCACGCCTCCGGGAAGGCGGATATAGACCCCGCTCTCGCGTCTGCGGTCCCTTCGTCTATCGGTTAGGACGCCAGGTTTTCAACCTGGAGAGAGGGGTTCGACTCCCCTAGGGACTGCCAAGACGCTGCCCCCTTTCTCGACAATTCGTTCCTCAGAGGCCTTCCGCGTTCGGCGATGGGTGGTCATGCCCCGGGCTTGAGCCGCCAAATCGGCCATTGACGCCGGATAACAGACAAGAAAAGACTT
>JBJTFE010000290.1:0-7113 GCA_046093265.1 Phenylobacterium sp.
CCGCCGGGCCTTTGTGGTCTCGAGCCCGCTCGACGACATCGCCTTCCCCATGCTCGCCATGACCCGGGGCGAAAAGGTCGCCCGGCGGCTGGAGGAGCATTTCGGCGACGTCCAGTTCGCCGATCTCTGGCTGCCCTGCTTCTGCGTCTCTTCGAACCTGACCACGGGCGCGCACCAGGTGCACCGGCGGGGCCAGGTCCGGGCGGCCCTGCGCGCCTCCATCTCCCTGCCCGGCCTCCTGCCTCCGGCGACCCAGGGCCAGAACGTGCTGGTCGACGGGGCGGTGCTGAAGAACCTGCCGGTGGACGTGATGCGCGGGGGCCTATCGGGTCCGATCATCGGGGTGGACGTCAGCCGCGGCCTGTCGATCACCGCCGCCGACATCGTCCGGCCGCGCTCCCTCCTGCGCTGGGTCCTTTCCGGCCAGTGGCGCAAGGGCCCGCCCATCGTCTCCCTGCTGATCCGCGCCGCAACCGTCTCGTCAGGACGCGACCTCGCTGCCGCCCGTGAGGGCGCCGACGTCCTCATCCTGCCCGAACTGGCGGGGGTGGAGCTCCGCGACTGGGCCGCCTACGAGCCCGCCGTCGCCGCCGGCCACGCCGCCGCCGTCGCCGCCCTGGACCGGATTGAAGGCCCGCTGGAAGACCTGCGCCACCGCCCGGGCAACGGCGCGCGATCACCCTGACGTGACGCCGCAGCCGCTTGCCAGCCGCCACGAAGCAGGGGCAGGCTGGGCGCCTTGGCCAACCATTGAAAGGAGGTGATCCAGTGTCTCACCGTTATCCATCGGATGTTGCAGCTGGATTCACGACCTCCGCCCCTGCGCGGTAGCGTGTTCCCGTCGCCCTTCTGCGAAGCTGTGACTTCCAAGATCGGTGCAGGGCGGCTCGGGGAACCGGGCCGCCCGTTTCGTTCCGGGCCGGCGGTTCGGCCGACCCTTTCGCCCTGACCCGGGAGAGGGACCATGCCGACAGATCCTCAAGCCTGGAGCGAAGTGGACGCCTTCTTCGCCGGCCGGCTGTCGCCTCCGGATCTCCTTCTGGAAATGATACGCCGGGAGAATGGCGAGGCCGGACTTCCGCCCCATGAGGTCTCGACCCTTCAGGGTCGGTTCCTGGCCCTTATGGTCCGGGTCTCCCGGGCCCGGCGCATTCTGGAGATCGGAACCCTCGGCGGCGTCTCGGCGATCTGGATGGCCCGCGCCCTGCCCCCCGATGGCGATCTGATCTCGCTGGAGGTCGCCTCAGCCTATGCGGACCAGGCGCGGCGAAATCTGGAGCGGGCGGGTGTAGCGGACCGGGTGCGCATCCAGGTCGGACCGGCTCTGGAGAGCCTCGCCAGTCTTGCCCGGAGCGAGCCCCGGGCCTTTGACCTCGTCTTTATCGACGCCGACAAGCCGAACAACCCCGCCTATCTGGACTGGGCCCTGAAGCTGACGCGCCCCGGCGGCCTGATCATCGGCGACAATGTGGTCCGCAACGGCGCGGTCCTGGACGCCGCCTCGGCCGATGACCGGGTTCAGGGCGTCAGGACCTTTGCTGAACGCCTCGGCGAGGACCCCCGCCTCTTCTCCACTGCCCTGCAGACGGTGGGCGAGAAGGGATGGGATGGCATGACCCTGACCTTCGTCGGGTCCTGACTCCAAGGACGGCCCGGGCTCAGGCGCCGATCAACTCGCGACCGATGAGGTAGCGGCGGATCTCGTTGGTGCCGGCGCCGATGTCGTAGAGCTTGGCGTCGCGCAGCAGCCGCTCGGCGGGGAAGTCACGGGTATAGCCGGCGCCGCCCAGGGCCTGGATGGCCTCCAGCGCCACCTTCACGGCGCTTTCCGAGGCCAGGAGGATGGCGCCCGCCGCGTCGTGCCGGGTGGCCAGGCCCGCATCGCAGGCCCGCGCCACGGCGTAGACATAGGCCCGGGCCGAGTTCAGGGCGACGTACATGTCCGCCACCTTGGCCTGCATGAGCTGGAAGGCGCCGATGGCCTGGCCGAACTGCTTCCGCTCGCGGACATAGGGCAGGACGAGGTCGAGGGCCGCCTGCATGATGCCGAGGGGTCCGGCGGCCAGCACCGCCCGCTCATAGTCCAGGCCGCTCATCAGCACGCCGACGCCGCCGTTAACGGGGCCCATGACGTTTTCCTCGGGTACCTCGCAGTCCTCGAAGACCAACTCGGCCGTGTCGGAGCCGCGCATGCCCATCTTGTCCAGCTTGGGGCTGGTGGAGAAACCGGCGAAGCCGCGCTCCACCAGGAAGGCGGTGATGCCTCGCGGCCCGGCGTCCGGATCCGTGCGGGCGTAGACCACCAGCACGTCGGCGTGGGGGCCGTTGGTGATCCAGAACTTGGTCCCGTTCAGGACATAGCGGTCGCCGCGCTTCTCGGCCTGCAGGCGCATGGACACCACGTCCGAGCCCGAGCCCGCCTCGCTCATGGCCAGGGCGCCGACATGCTCGCCCGAGATCAGCCGGGGCAGATGGCGGGCCTTCTGGGCAGGCGTCCCCCAGCGGCGGAGCTGGTTCACGCAGAGGTTGGAATGCGCGCCGTAGGACAGGCCCACCGAGGCCGAGGCCCGGGAAATCTCCTCCATGGCCACCACGTGCTCCAGGTAGCCGAGGCCCGCCCCGCCGTCCTCTTCCTCCACCGTGATCCCGAGGAGGCCCAAGGCGCCCATCTCCGGCCAGAGGTCGCGGGGGAAGGCGTTTTCGCGGTCGATGGCGACGGCGCGGGGGGCGATTCGCTCGGCGGCGAAGCGGGCGACCGAGGCGCGCAGGGCGTTGGAGGTCTCTCCAAGGGCGAAGTCGAAGTTCGGCTGGCTCAAGACGGGGCCCTCAAAGAAGGATCAGGCTGGCTATGCCCAGGAGGGCGAGAAAGCCCATGAAGTCGGTGGCGAAGGTCACCAGCACGGAGGACGAGACCGCCGGGTCGCGGCCCAGCCGTTCCAGGATGATCGGCGCGAGGATCCCTGCGAGGGCGGCGACGACGAAGTTGGCGACGATGGCCAGGCCGACCGACAGGGCTAGCCTGGGATCCTGGAAGAGGAGGAGGACGGCCACCGCCATCAGGACGGCGAGCACCAGTCCGTTCAGCAGGCCCGTCAGCACCTCCCGACCGATGATCCGGGCCGAGTTGGCGGCGTTGAGCTCGCGGCTCGAAAGGGCGCGCACGGCCACCGCCAGGGTCTGGGTCCCGGCGTTGCCGCCAAGCGAGGAGACGATGGGCATGAAGATGGCCAGGGTCAGGACCTGCGCCACCACCCCCTGGAAGGCGCCGATGACGCTGGAGGCGAGGGCGGCGGTGCCGAGGTTAAGAATCAGCCAGGGCAGGCGCGAGCGCAGGGCCCCGGCCAGGCTGGCGTCGCGTCCGGGGTCGGAAACGCCGGCCAGCGCCAGGATGTCCTCTTCGCCCTCCTCGCGGATGACTCCGACAATGTCGTCCACCGTCAGCTGGCCCACCAGCCGCCCGCCCGGCTCCACCACAGGGGCGGAGATCAGGTGGTACTTGTTGAAGATGTAGGCGGCCTCTTCCTGGTCCATGCCGACCGGGATCTCCGTCAGGGGCTCCATGATGCGCGCCAGGGGGGTGTCGCGGTCATGGCGCAGCAGACGGCTGACCGGCACCCCGCCGAGCGGCCGGTGCGAGGGATCGACGACATAGACGTCGAAGAACAGCTCCGGCATCTCCTCGCCGGCCTTCAGGAAGTGATCCAGGGCCTGGCCCACCGTCCAGAACTGGGGCGCGGAAGCAACCTCGCGCTGCATGAGGCGCCCGGCGGTCTCATCCTCGTAGGCGAGGGAGGTTTCGATGGCCGCCCGGTCGACGTCGGGCAGGGCCGCCAGCACCTGGGCGCGCTTGTCGGCCTCCAGATCTTCCACCAGGTCGACGGCGTCGTCGGAGTCCATCTCACCCAGGGCGCGGACAAGGGTGGCCGAGGGCATGCGCTCCAGAAGGTCCTCGCGGATCTCCGGCTCGATCTCGGCCAGGATCTCGGCCAGGGCCTCAGGATCGAGGTGGGCCATCACCTCCTCGCGGTCCGAAGCCGAGAGGAAGCCCATCAGGTCGGCGACGTCGGCCGGGTGCAGGGCGGCCAGAAGCTCACGCAGCCGTTCGGCGTCGCCACGGTCGGCGGCGTCCACCACCAGGGCGACGAAGTCGGGATTGAGGGCGTAGTCGTCGCCGAGCGCGAGGTCCTCAAGGTCCTCGGCCGGCGCGGGGGCAAGGTTCACGTCATCGCGCAGGGGCTGTTCGGCGTCGCGGCTCACGCGGACCCTCCCGGCGTTGTGCGTGACTGATCGGACCTTGTCCCTGGACCCTTTGGCTCACTGGTGCGGTCGAGAAGACTCGAACTTCCACGGGTTGCCCCACAGCGACCTCAACGCTGCGCGTCTACCAATTCCGCCACGACCGCTCGTGGTGAGGGCGCGGCCTATCAAAGCCCGAGCGCTTTGTGAAGCCGGATCAGAAGCCGGACCCCGCCATGAAGTCATACACGTCCGCCGAACGCGTGACGGTGACGGCGATTCGATCGTCGCTGATCTGGATTTCCCCGCGGGCGACGGGGTGGTTGTTCGCCAGAATCCAGACCTCGTCATTCACGCCAGCATCCAGCGGGATCACCGCACCACGTCCCATCCGCAGAAGCTGGGCCATGGGCATGTTCGAACGGCCGATGACCACCGAGAGTTCGACGTTGACGGCGTTAATCTGGCCCAAGGATCTATCCCTAAAGTCATGCACGCCCGCCAGGAGCCGGCGCGCGACCGGAACCAGCCGTACTTGCGCACGGCTCCGGCGAGTCCCAGACTGAACACATTATGATTGACCAGAAGTTAAGCGCCTTGACCTCGGGTCCAGTCTTCGGCCGAGCGGACGACACGCCCTGCGGATGGGCGGTTTCGACGGCGCAGGTTCCCTATCCGGAGGCCGTGCAGGCCATGGAGTCCCGTGCGGCGGCCATAGCGGCGGGCGAAGCCGGGGAGCTTGTCTGGCTTCTGGAGCATCCACCCCTCTATACGGCGGGCGTCTCCGGCAGAGACTCAGACCTTCTGGAACCGGACAGGTTTCCCGTGTTTCGGAGCGGACGCGGCGGGCAGTACACCTATCATGGACCGGGCCAGAGAGTGGCCTACGTGATGCTCGACCTCTCCGCGCGCCGGAAGGATCTGCGCGCCTTTGTGGCCGCGCTCGAGACCTGGCTCATCCGAGCGCTTCGGAGGCTGGGCGTGGACGGCGTTGTCCGCGAGGGCCGGGTTGGAGTCTGGGTGGAGCAGCGAAGTCCCGGCGTCCCGATCCGTGAGGCCAAGATCGCCGCCATCGGGGTGAAGGTGCGCCGCTGGGTTTCCTTTCACGGCGTCGCCCTGAATGTAGAGCCTGACCTTTCGCACTTCTCGGGCATCATCCCTTGCGGACAGACCGAACATGGGGTCACCAGCCTGGCGGAACTGGGCCTGACCTGCTCCCTGGACGACGGCGACGAAGCCTTGCGCCAGGCCTTCCGGGAAGTGTTCGGCGAGGTGGAGGCGGCTCAGCCGCCGCTGGGCGGCGCGCCATAGCGGTTCGTCCCCGGCTCGCCCGTCAGGACGCCCAGCTCGACCGCCGCCCAGACGAGGACCATGACGAAGGGAAAGTCCAGAAAGCCGGAGGGCCGCGGCCAGACGGCGATGAGCGCCGCCAATATGATCGCTGCGATCCAGCCGTTGTGACCCCGGTCATGCAGGCGTCGGGCCAGCAGACAGGCGCCGATCCAGCCGAGCAGCGGCCAGACGAGCCAGCCGGTGATCCATTGGAGAGGACCCGCCGACACGGCGTCGTAAAGCACGGCTGTCGCCAGCAGAACCAGACTGGAGACAAGGAAGCCCCGCCGACCGAGTCTACCCTCGGCGGTCAGGAATCGGGTGGCGAAGGTCCCGGGGCCTTCGGAGGGGAGGGGGGGGGCGGTCACGGTGCGCGCGTCGGGTCGCTCTGCGCCCAGGCTGGGCGGCGGGTGAAGGCCTCGAAGAAGGCGGTCAGGCGGGGTCGGCCGTCCCGCCAGGGCTCGGCGGCGAACCGGAAGTCGAGATAGCCCAGTGCGCAGGCCGCTGCGATGTCGCAGATTCGTACGTCCTCGCCGGACCGCAGATCCGAGCGTTCCAGGACGTCCAGGACCCGAACGATCTTCTCGCCCTGACCGCGTCGCCAGTCGGCCCACCGCAAGGGTTCCGGCCGCAGGGCTTCTTCGTATCGGGCCAGAAGGGCCGCATCGAGCAGTCCGTCGGCGGCGGCGTGCAGGGTCTGGACGATCCAGCGCTCCGATCCTGTGGACGGACAGAGCCGGCGGGACGTGAGGCTATCCAGGTGGTCGGCGATGACCCGGCTGTCGTAAAGCGCCAGGCCCTCGTCGGTGATGAGGACCGGGATCTTGCCGAGGGGGTTCAGGGCCGCGAAGTCAGGATTGTCGGCCACCGGCGAAACGGTGGCGTTCGAAACCTCAATCCGATCAGCGACGCCCAGCTCGGCGGCCGCCAGCCAGACCTTGCGGGCATAGGGCGAGGCGGGTGAAAGAAACAGCTTCATGCCCCACATCTTGCCGCGCCGCGCCGCCGGAGGGTAGCGGCAATCGCATGCCTCAGGCGGGATCGAACCTCAAGGGTGCGCCCCAGAAGGCCTCGGCAAGGTCGTGCTGCAGCCCGGGCGCGCCGGTGGTCAGGAAAACCCGTCCGCCGGACTGGGCGGCGGCGTACTCCGGACGGCGCTTGAGGTAGGCGGCCAGGGCCTCGGCGGTGGCGTCTGGCTGATGGACCAGGGGGGTGCCTGGCCTGAGGGCCGCACGGAAGACGTCCGAGATGATCTCATAATGGGTGCAACCCAGGATCGCCCGATCGGGCGCCCGCCCGATCCGCCGGGTTACGGCCTCGACGTGGGCGGCGACCACCGCTTGCAGATCGGGCCGGGCCGCGCCGGCCTCGATCTGGCCCGCCAGTTCGGGGCAGGACTCGACGAAGACCGCCACGTCCTGGCGGCGCTTGTCGATCTCGATCTCGTAAACGCGGGACGCCGCCGTGGCGGGAGTCGCGAAGACGGCGAGGACGTCCAGCTTCTCGACCTTGTCACCCCGCCGCTCGGCCTCGTGCTCCCAGGGC
>JBJTFE010000291.1:0-3600 GCA_046093265.1 Phenylobacterium sp.
CCGCCCTACAGCCCCGACCTCAATCCCATCGAGAACGCCTTCGCCAAGCTCAAGGCCTTGCTGAGAAAGGCCGCCGCCCGGTCAATCGACCCGCTCTGGGACGCCATCGCCCGCATCATCCAGACCTACTCACCCCATGAATGCGCAAACTCCTTCGCCGCCGCAGGATATGATGCAGACTGATTGGAAAATGCTCTAGCCGCGCACCATTGTAAGTAATTTCATCTTGACGTTGTCCGTTTTACCTCGAAATATGTAGGGTTGAAGGTGTCCTCCAGAGTTTTTTGGGCCCGCATTCAAGATTCGCATAGGCGGGGAGGGGCAGCCCGGTGTCTAGTCACGGCGACGACACGCGATCCGGTTACGGTGGACTGGCGAGCGTCAATACGCTCGAAGACTTGAAGAGGGCCCTCGAAGCCTTCAGCGAGGCTGCCGGATTCCGCTATTTCTTTCTGCGCGCCGTGTTGCGTTCGCAGTGTGGACCAGGGCGAACCGTCAAGCTCGGAAACTATCCTCAAGCCTGGCTCGAGCACTTCGCCGCGCAGAATTATCGAACGGTCGATCCGGTGGCAGCCCATGCCCGCTCCCGTTCGGCGCCATTGCGGCTCAACGACCTCGACCTGCGCGACTTCCCGTTGATCACCCGCTTCCTGCAGGATGCGCGTGACTTCGGCGTGTACGGCGGCGTCTCCATTCCGCTCTGCTCGCCGAAACTGTGGGGCTATCTCAATTTCAACGCGCCGGTTTCGGAGGAGCGGGTCGAGAGCGAGATCTCGAACGCCTTCCTGTTCGCGGCCCACGTCGTCGAAACCCTTCCGCGCGTCCTGCCGGAGCCGGCGCAGATCAGTTTCTACGACCGGCTGTCGCGACGGGAGCGCGAAGTGCTGTTCTGGGCGTCCTCAGGAAAGACGGCCTGGGAGACCAGCCAGATCCTCGGGATCAGCGAGCGCACGGTCGTCGCCCATTTGACGCATGGGATGAGCGTGCTCGGTTGTTCGAACAAGACCCAGGCGGTCAACATCGTCAGCGCCGAGCTGGACGCCGACCAGGACCTCTTGCCATTGCGCCAGGGCTACTGAACGCTGCGCGCGCACGCCCTAGCTGGGAACGATGGAATCGGGATCGAAGGGGGTCAGTTTGAAGCTGGCCGTGGCCCGGGCCACGATCTTGCCGTCCTCGCCGCTGAGCTTGGCTTCCAAGAAGGCGATCGCCTTGCCGAGAGAGGTGATCTGGCCGTCGCCAAACAGCCGACCGCAGCGCGCGGGGCGCACGTAGTCGACCGCGAGCGAGATGGTGGTCCCCGACATGGTGGCCTGTGTGGTGCTCAGGATTGTCGAGCCCATGGTCTCGTCCAACATCGCGACCAGGATGCCGCCATGGATGAAGCCCGCCGGATTGGTGAAGCGTTCGTTGCCGTCGAACGAGAGCCGGATCGTCTTCGCGTCAATATCGAAATCGACCAGCGTCCAATCGACCATTTCGGCGACTTTCGGGCGGCGACCAAGCTTGTCGAAGATTGACGGAGGCCACATTGAAGAATTCCGTGATGTTGATCTATGGTTGAGCTTACGCGCGGTTGGACGGCTCATATAGCCTGGCCCTCGACGCGGACCTAGCACCCGCCAGTGGCCCGGGCTCGGTCACCAAACGATATCGAACCCGATCAGGTGGCGAACGCCGCTGAAGCCCTCCACGCGCGCGGGCGGGCCATGCAGCTGGGCGTAGGGGACCATCGAGACAAAAGCCCGCACCGTCTCCTCGACCTCAATACGCGCGAGCGCCTCGCCAAGGCACCGGTGTGCGCCTGAACCGAAGGCGAGGTTCAGCTTGGGCGATGTCGTGCGGTGAATGTCGAAGCTGTCCGGGTTAGGGAACACCCCAGGGTCCCGCAAGGCGCCGAGCATGGATATGCTGAGGATCGAACCTGCGGCGACCTCGACTCCGCCGATCTCCAGATCCTGCAGGACGAACCGGGGCACCGAACCCACGGCAGGCTCGAACCGGAGCACCTCATCGACGATATTCGTCGCCAAGCTGGGGTCGCGCTGGAGGTCGGCCCAGGCTTCGGGGTGCTCGATCCGGAGAGAGATAGCCATGGTGATGGCTGTGCGTGTCGTGTCCGACCCAGCCAGGATCGCGCCTGCGATCTGCACAAAGGTCTCCTCGGCGGTGTAGTCGCCCTGGCTGTCGACCTTGGCCAGATAGTCGGTGAGGAAGTCGTCGCGTGGCGTCCGCCGGCGCTCTTCGAGCAGCCCGCTGACGTAGGACAACAGGCGCTCGGTCCCGTCGTTGATGGAGTCGAGCTTGTCGGCGCTGAAGACGCCGAGACCGACGGCGGCCCTGCGGATCCATTCACCAAAAGCGTCGGTGTCTTCGGGCGGAACCCCCAGGATGCTGCAGAGCATCGAGACCGGAAACCGCTTCCCGTAGTCCTCGGCGACGTTCATCCGGCCCTGGGCCAAATAGCTGCCCAAGAGATCCTGAGCCGCTGCGGCGATCTCCGGCTGCATGCGGCGGATGATCGGGAACGCGAACTGCCGCGAAAGCGGCGTGCGGCGGCGGATATGGGTCTCGCCGTTCGAGGCCAGCATTCCGTTCGCGTACAGCTCGAACAACGGCCCGTCCGTGACGCCATTGAACAACAGGGGTTCGAGCTCGAACTGCCGGGTTCGCGGATCCACCGCGGCAGCCTCGGAGAGCTCATGCGAGAAGATCGAATAGGCCTTCACGCCAAACGTCGTGTTGCCGTAGTGCCGGCACCAGACGGGCGTCTTCTCCCTGAGCGCGCGGATGACGCCATGCGGGTCAGTCCAGAGCAACTGCTCATCGACGTCGAACGGTTCGCCTTGCGCCACGCTGTCCGGGACGACCAGGCCTTCTATCAGTCCGGCCTGGTCACGCATTGACCGCTTCCGCCGCCGGCGCGACCCCGGTGTGGGGTCGGACGAAGGGATGCAGCTTGTAGCTGGCGGTCGACCGCGCGATCAGGCGGCCCTTGTCGTCGGTCAGCGTGCCTTCGAGGAAGGCCACTGACTTGCCCATCGTCGTGACGCGGCCCTCGGCGAAGATCTTTCCGCAGAATGCCGGACGGCAGAAATCCGTAGTCATCGAGATGGTGGTGCCGAACAACTCGGCGTCGGTGGTCGCCACCAGCGCCGAGCCCATCGTCTCGTCGAGCATGGTGGAGAGGAAGCCCCCGTGCACATAGCCCATCGGATTGGAGAACAGCTCGCTGGCGATGAAGGATAGCGAGACCGTCCGCGCGGCCTTGTCGTTGGCGATGAACTCCCAGCCAACCATCTCCGCCATTTTGGGCTTGTCGTCGAGCGAGTCAAAGATCGAGGCCGTCATCGGAGGGCTCCTAAAACACAAGGGGCCAGCCATGCCTGACCCTGGATTGGTCGAAAGGTTCGGCGGTTACGCATCGGCGCGGAATTGTAAGTTCTTCCACCTTGACGGGGCGGCGGGCAGTCACGATCGGACCCGCTCGGCGGCTAGAGCCCTTTGCGACCTGATTGAATCTCGGGGGATTCCCAAGGGGGCCGGGTTCTGATTCAACCTTCATGCTGGGGACGGAGGCCAGCATGGATGAGTAAGGCG
>JBJTFE010000292.1:0-16048 GCA_046093265.1 Phenylobacterium sp.
AATATCTGCCGTTGCGGCGCCTACCAGCGCATCCGCGCCGCCATCCGCGAAGCCGCCGCCCAATCCCGCGCCTGACGTCCTGATCCCTAGGAGCTCCTCCATGAACGCCCATGTCGACACGGACGCCGCACGGGCCGGCGCCACCCGCCGGGAACTGGTTGTCGGAACCGCCCTCGTCTCCGGGGCCCTGCTGGTCG
Organism: Phenylobacterium sp.; assembly: GCA_046093265.1. Lineage (GTDB taxonomy): Bacteria > Pseudomonadota > Alphaproteobacteria > Caulobacterales > Caulobacteraceae > Phenylobacterium. The sequence continues at coordinate 198 of JBJTFE010000292.1, forward strand.
GCTGCTCGCCCGCCGATCTCCTGGCCATGGGCGCCAAGACCGAAGTGGGCGCCTTCGGGCCCTTCATCCGGATCGCCGCCGACGGCGCGGTGACCGTCTTCAACAAGCACATCGAGTTCGGCCAGGGCAGCCACGCCGGCCTGGCGGCCATCGTCGCCGAGGAGCTTGACGCGGACTGGAGCCGCGTAAGCGTCGAACAGTCCGCCGCCAACGCCAAGCTGTACGCCAACACCCTCTTGGGGGTGCAGGGCACCGGCGGATCCACCGCCATCGCCAACAGCTGGACGCAGCTTCGCAAGGCCGGCGCCGCCGCCCGGGCCATGTTCACGGGCGCCGCAGCGGCGGCCTGGAAGGTCCCTGAGGCCGAGATCACCGTGAAGGACGGGGTCGTCAGCCACGCCGCCTCGGGCAAGTCCGCCGGCTTTGGCGACCTTCTTGAGGCTGCGGCCGCGATCACCCCGCCCGCCGAGCCCAAGCTGAAATCCCCGGAAGCCTTCACCCTTATCGGAACCGACCGGGTCCGCCGCAAGGACTCCCGCGCCAAGAGCACGGGCGCAGCCCGGTACACCCAGGACGTGAAGCTCGACGGCATGCTCACCGCGGTCGTCGCCCACGCCCCGCGCTTCGGCGCCAAGGTCAAGGGATTCGACGACGCCGAGGCGCGCAAGGTCGCCGGTGTGGTGGACGTCATCCAGATCCCCACCGGCGTCGCCGTTGTGGCGAAGTCCACCTGGGCGGCCATCCAGGGGCGCAACGCCCTGAAGGTGACCTGGGATGAATCCAAGGCCGAGCCCCTGGGTTCCGCCGAGATCGAGGCGAAGTACGCCGCCTGGGCCTCCGGCAAGGAGTCGCCCTCCGGCAAACTGAAGTGGGAGACCTTCGAGACGCGCGGGGACGCCTCCGCCGCCGGCGACGGCGAAGTCTTCGAGGCGACCTATGACTTCCCGTTCCTCGCCCATGCGACCATGGAGCCGATGAACTGCGTCGCCCAGGTCGGCGGCAGAGGTGGGGTCAAGCTGACCGTAGCCTCCCAATCTCCGACCTTTGACCAGATCAACACCGCGCGGATCGCCGCCGCCCTGCCCGGCTCTATCCAGATCGAGAACCTGTTCGCAGGTGGATCCTTCGGGCGGAGAGCCAATTTCCAGTCCGACTTCATCACGGAATGCGTTCATATCGCCAAGAAGGTGGGAAAGGGCACGCCGGTGAAGCTGGTCTGGACCCGCGAGGACGACATGGCGGCCGGCTACTTCCGGCCCCTGACGCACCATCGGGTCAAGGTGCGCCTGGACCAGGACGGCTTTCCCGCCGCCTGGACCCATAGGGTGGTCACCCAGTCGCTGATGAAGGGCTCGCCCCTGGCGCCCAAGGGCGTCGATCCCACCACGGTGGAAGGTGCGATGGGTTCGCCCTACCTGAAGGCGACGCCGGCTGTCGACGGCCAGGTGCTCATGCCGGAACTGGGCGTCCCGGTGCTCTGGTGGCGGTCCGTGGGCGCGACCCACACGGCCTTCGTCATGGAGCACACCATCGACCAGCTGGCCCGCAAGGCCGGCAAGGATCCCGTGGCCTATCGGCTGGCCCTGTTCGAGAAGGCCGGCGCCGGTCGCCACATCGCCGTCCTCAAACTGGCCGCAGAAAAGGCCGGCTGGGACAAGCCCGCCCCAGCGGGCGCGACCCGCGGCGTCGCGGTGCATGAGAGCTTCGGCTCCGTGGTCGCCCAGATCGCCGAGGTCCGGATCGTCGACGGCGTCCCGAAGGTCGGCCGCGTGGTCAGCGCTATCGACTGCGGAACGGCCATCTCCCCCGACCAGATCGCCGCCCAGGTGGAGGGCGGGACCTGCTTCGGCCTGTCGGCGACCCTGCACGACGAGATGATCCTCAAGGCGGGCGTCGTGGAGCGGCGGAACTTCGACGCCTACCCGGTGCTGCGCAATTCCGAGGCCCCTACGGTGGAGACTTACATCCTGCCGTCCACCAACCCGCCGTCCGGCGTCGGCGAGCCCGGAACCCCTGTGATCGGGCCGGCGGTCGCAAACGCCGTCCTGGCGGCGACGGGCAAGCCCACCAACCGCCTGCCGATGATCCGCGCCTGATCCGGGCCATATCCGGGGGCGTCGCCGACGAATCTTCCGCCGTGGCGCCAAGGCGTCGGGTCGGGTAAGGCTCAGTCTGAGCCTGAGGGGGCGTGGGCGGAGAGGCGATGCAGGAGAACGCACAGAGGAGCGCGCCGCTGGAGGCGCTTGCGGCGGGCATGCCGATACCCTTTGGCGGCGATCGCCTGGCCTTTGTCACACCGGACCTCGCGGCGGCCTTCCGGGCGGGTGATCGCCTTGTCGTGGTCCAGGATTCCGGCGACCTCCTACACGTGCCGGCTGCTGTCGCGGCCGAGGTCGACCGGGCGACAGCCGCAGCGACCGCCGCCTTCTCCGCCCTGTCTGCGGTCAGCGACACATCCGTCTCCGACTTCTTCGAACGGTTCGCCCGCCGTCTTGAGGACCCTACGGTCTGGGGCCGGTTCTCGGAGGCCAACGCGGCGGATGTCGAGGCTGCACGGGCGCGCGGCCGGTCCACCACACGGCTCGCCGTCTCGGACGCCATGCGTCGGGACATGATCTCGGGCCTCAGGTCCTGGCGCGACAGTCCGGCGGGACGCGGGCGCGTGCTCGAGACCGTTTCCCACGCCGGATGGCGCGTTGAACAGGTCAGCGCGCCCCTCGGCGTGGTGGGCTTCGTCTTCGAGGGCCGCCCCAATGTCTTCGCCGACGCCGCCGGCGTCCTGCGCACCGGCAACGCCGTGGTCTTCCGGATCGGCTCGGACGCCCTCGGCTGCACCCGCGTCCTGATGGCGGAAGCCGTCGTTCCGGCCCTTGCCGAAGCCGGCCTGCCCCAGGGCGCCATGAGCCTGGTGGACTCCGCCGAGCGTTCGGCCGGCTGGGCCCTGTTCTCGGACCGGCGTCTGGCCCTGGCCGTAGCCCGGGGCTCAGGCCCCGCGGTGACTCAGCTGGGGGCCATCGCCCGCCAGGCGGGAACGCCGGTCAGCCTCCACGGAACCGGCGGCGCCTGGATGGTCGCCGACGAAACCGCCGATGCTGGCCGCTTCCGGGACGTGGTCTTCCACTCCCTCGACCGTAAGGTGTGCAACACCCTGAATGTCTGCGTGATCGTCCGGTCCCGGGCGCAGGAACTGGTTCCCGTCTTTCTCGAGGCCCTGGACGCCGCAGGCCATCGCCGGCGCGGCTGCCGGCTGCATGTCGCCCCGGGCGCAGACGCCTACCTGCCGGCCTCCGGCTGGCTTGGCGAGACGGTTGAGGTGGTCCGCGCGGAGGGCCTCTCCCGCGAACCCAGGGCCGACCGTATCCCGGAAGCGGATCTCGCCCGGGAATGGGAGTGGGAGGAAACCCCCGAGGTCAGCCTGGCGGTCGTCGACGATCTTGAGGGGGCTATCGTCCTGTTCAACCGACACGCTCCGCGGCTTGTCGCCACACTGGTGACCGGGGACCCCGAGGCCCTGGCCCGGTTCGAGGCCGGGGTCGAAGCCCCCTTCACCGGGGATGGCTTCACCCGTTGGGTGGACGGCCAGTACGCCCTGAACCGGCCCGAGCTCGGCCTGTCCAACTGGGAGGGAGGGCGTCTGTTCGCCCGGGGCGGCGTCCTGGCCGGCGACGGGGTCTTCACGGTCAGGACCCGGATGCGGCAGGCTGACACCACGCTTGACCGGTCCGCACCCTGACATGTGGGGGGCGGGCCAGGTCCGGCGAAGGTCAGCGGGCGGGCGTCCCGGCGCCCTGCGGCCCGGCTTCGCCCTGTCCAGGGGGATGAAGGTCGGCCTCTATGGCGGCAGCTTCAATCCGGCGCACGAGGGGCACGCCCACGTTGCGGAGACCGCCCGCCAGAGACTGGGCCTTGACCGGGTGATCTGGCTGGTGGCGCCTCAGAATCCTCTGAAGTCCAGTGCGGAAACCCAACCCCTCATGGATCGCCTGGCCGGCGTCAGAGCGCTTGCCCGAGACCGGGGGATGGTCGTTTCCGACGTCGAGTCCCGGCTGGACACCCGCTATACGCTCGACACCGTCCTGGCCCTGAAAGCGCGGTTCCCGGGCGTCCGTGTTGTCTGGATCATGGGGGCCGACAGCCTTGCGACCTTCCACCGCTGGCGCGGGTGGACACAGATCATGCGCGCCCTGCCGGTGGCGGTGGTCTCACGTCCGTGGATCTCGCTGAAAAGCCGGTCCTCGCCGGCGGCGCGGCGGTTCGCAGCGTCGCGCATCCCCTTTTCCCGCGCCCGGGGCCTGCCCGGCCAGGCCCCGCCCGCCTGGATCTTCCTCTACGGCCCCCTCAACTTCCAGTCCTCCACCGCCCTCAGGGAACGGATGCGCGCCGGCCGCACGCGTCAGGGCTGACCCGGGGCTCCGCCTGTGCTAGAGGGTCGTTCTGGCGTGACAGAACAGGAGTTGTTCCGCTGAGCCCCGACCCTGCGCAGACCGCGCAAGCCGCACCGGCCCCACCCGCCGGCGCCATCCTCCCGCAAGGCGCCACCGCCCTGGAGGAGCTGATCCTGAACCGCCTGGACGACGACCAAGCCCAGGACGTTGTCTTCATCGACCTCAAGGGCAAGAGCGCCATGGCCGACGGCCTGGTGGTCGCCTCCGGGCGTTCGCACCGTCATGTCGGCGCCATCGCCGACCACCTGCTCCGCAGCCTGAAGGAGCATGGCTATGGCCGGGCGCGCGTAGAGGGGCTGCCGCACTGCGACTGGGTGCTGATCGACGCCGGCGACGTGATCGTTCACATCTTCCGGCCTGAGGTGCGGGCCTTCTACAACATCGAGAAGATCTGGTCCGTGGACTCCGGCCACCGCGCCGCCGTCTGAGCCGTCGGCGGCCCCACCTTGCGTCTGGACTCCGCAACGCCTCGGGAGGACGATCCGCCGGGGAGGACGCCGCAATGACCGGACAGACTGACGCCGAGATTCTCGACGGAACCGCAAGCGACCTCGTCGCCGCCCTGGCGGACCGCCGTATCAGCGCCGCCGAACTGACCGAGGGGTTCATCGCCCGGATCGAGGCGCGCGACCCCGCGATCAATGCGGTGGTTGTGCGCGACTTCGAGCGCGCCCGACAGGCCGCCCGTGACGCCGACGCGCGTCTTGCCCGGGGCGAACGCCTGCCCCTGCTGGGCCTGCCCATGACCGTCAAGGAGTCCAACCAGGTGGAGGGCCTGCCCTCGACCTGGGGCAGCCCCGCCTTCCAGGACTGGATCTCTCCTGCAGACGCCACGGCTGTGGCCCGGCTGAAGGCGGCGGGCGCCATCATCCTGGGCCTGACCAACGTGCCGCCCTTCCTCGCCGACTGGCAGAGCGCCAACCCGGTCTATGGACGCACCCTCAACCCCTGGGACGCCTCCCGGTCCCCCGGCGGCTCCTCGGGCGGGGCCGCCGCGGCCCTGGCCGCCGGCATGACACCCCTCGAGCTGGGCTCCGACATCGGCGGATCCATCCGCGTACCGTCGGCTCTCTGCGGCGTGTCCGGCCACAAGCCGACCTGGGGGCTGGTTCCCACCCGCGGCCATACGCCGCCGGGAACGGACGGGGTTCCGGTTCCTCTGGCGGTGGTCGGCCCCATGGCCCGCAGCGCCGCCGACCTGCGGCTGGCGCTGGATGTGCTGGCCGGGCCGGAGCCCGAGGCGGCGGTGGGCATCGCCTTCACCCTGGCGCCCGCCCGCCACCGGGCCCTGGCCGACTACAGGGTGCTTGTGCTCACCGAGCACCCGATCACGCCCACCGATGGCGAGATCGTCGGGGCGGTCGACGACCTCGCCCGGCGGCTGGAAACGCTCGGGGCGTCGGTTTCGCGCTCAAGCGACTTGCTGCCGGATCTCGCCGCCCAGCAACAAGTCTACCAGCCGCTCCTGAACACGGCGATCAGCCGCGGCGCCCCACGGGCGACGCCGCCCGACGCCCACGCCTACATGGACCTCCTGGACGCCCAGCTGGCCTTCCGCCGACGCTGGGCGGCCCTCTTCGAGGCTTTTGACGTGGTCGTCACCCCGACCTTTGGCGTCACCGCCTTTCCGCACGAGATGCGCCAGGAGGCGCAAACCCGGACCCTGCAGGTCAATGGCGACGAGACGCCCTACTATGCGCAGCTGGGTTGGCCGGCTGTCGCCCTGCTGCCAAACCTGCCGGCCACGGCCTTGCCGCTGGGCCTCTCGAGCGAGGGGCTTCCCATGGGCGTCCAGGTGATCGGCGGCTGGATGCAGGATCTGACGACGCTACACTTCGCGGAGTTGCTGGAGCGCGCGTTCGGCGGCTTCGTCCCGCCACCGGGTTATGGCGGGTGAAGATCGGCATTGTGGCCATCGGTCGTCTTGGTCGCTCACCCGAGGCTGAGCTCGTCAGGCTCTACGCCGACAGAGCGACCGCCGCGGGACGCAGTCTCGGCCTGGGGCCGGTTGAAGTGACGGAGGTCGAGGCCCGGAAGCCCGGGAAGGCGGCCGAGGCCGAGGCCCTCGGCGCCCACCTGGCTGACAGTCGGATCATCGCCTGTGACGAGACCGGGCGGGCGCGCAGTTCGCGGGACTTCGCCACGGAGATCGGCCGGATGCGGGATGACGGCGTCCGCCGGCTCGTCTTCCTGGTGGGCGGCGCCGACGGGCTGGCCCCCGACCTGCGGGCCCGCGCCCACGACACCCTGGCCTTCGGACCCCAGACCTGGCCACACGCCCTGGCCCGCGCAATGCTGGCCGAGCAGATCTATCGCGCTGTAACCTTGCTGGCGGGAGGACCCTATCATCGTGACTGAGCCCCGCCGCTGGCGCTCGCTGCTCCTGATCTCTGTCGCACTCATCGCCGTCGTCCTGGCTACAGCGACCGCCCAGGAGCGCCCCGGGGTAAAGCCGACCGGGGGTTTTGATCCTATGCTTAGCCTGTTCGCCATGCGGATGGCCCCGCCGGATCCGATAACCGCGACACCTGAGGCGGGACTGGCCGCCGCCCGGGCTGAACTGGCGGTAGGGCTGGCGCTTTCCGAACGTCTTGCCCGGGACGTCGCGCCCGGCGTTCCGCTCGCCTCGCCCGCACAAGGTCCTGTGATCGAGGGATTCGGACAGCGGCAGGCAGGCGGGCTTCGCTCCCAGGGGCTGACCCTTCAGGTCGCCTCCGGCGCCGTGATCCGGGCGCCGACACGTGGAGACATCCTCTATGCCGGACCGCTCCAGGGTTGGGGGGAGGCGGTGATTCTTCAGGCGACGCCACGGGCCCAGGTCGTCCTTGCCGGCGACTTCGCCACCCGCGTGCAAAAGGGAGAGGCTGTCCAGGAGGGTCAGCCCCTGGGCGCAGCCGCGCCCAGGGGCGCTTCGGTGAACCTCTATCTCGAACTGCGCGACCTCGGGCGTCCGATAGATCCTGCGCCCTGGCTGCGCCCCGAAAAAGCCGCAGCTCTGGGGTCTGGATTCGGCCAGAAAACAGGATAAGGCTGTTTCCTGTCCTGGGTCGCAGACTGCGCCAGACCCCCGGACCGTTCCTGTCCCGTTTCGATCGCCTTCCGGATCCGTTCATGAAGAAGCACCTGCTTATCGGCGTCTCGGCCTTCATCCTGGGGGCGGGCGCGACGGCCTATCTGAACCAGAGCGCGGTCGCGGCCGCCGCCTCCGGCGCTGAGAGCTATCGGGTGCTGGAGCTCTTCGGCGATGTCGTCCAGGCCGTGGAGGAGAACTACGTCACCGAGGTCGAGCCCCGAAAGCTGATTGAAGCGGCCCTCGACGGCATGCTGACCTCGCTGGATCCCCATTCGGATTATCTTACCCCCGAGGCGCTCAATGACATGCGGGACCAGACCCGCGGCGAGTACGGGGGACTGGGCCTGGAGATCAGCTCCGAGGAAGGCGTGGTGAAGGTGATCTCGCCCATGGACGGAACCCCGGCCTACAAGGCCGGCGTCAAGCCCGGCGACTACATCACGGCGGTCAATGGCCAGTCGGTCATCGGCATGTCGGTTTCCGAAGCGGTCAAGCTCATGCGGGGACCGCCGGGCGAAGCCGTCACCCTTTCCATCGCCCGGGAGAAGACCGACCCCTTCGACGTCAGGATTGTTCGTGAGGTGATCAAGACCCGCTCAGCTGTCGCCCGTATGGAGGGCGAGTATGGCTACCTCCGGGTCTCGGCCTTCAATGAGAAGACCACCGAGGAGGCCCGGACGGCCTTTGAGGACCTGAAGGCCAAGAATTCCGGCATGAAGGGTCTGATCCTCGATCTGAGGAACAACCCCGGCGGCCTGGTTGATCAGGCTGTGGGGATCTCAGACCTCTTCCTGGAGAATGGCGAGATCGTTTCCCAGCGGGGACGTAATCCCCGCGACATCGAACGCTACAACGCCCGGGCCGGCGATATCACAGGCGGCATGCGGATGGTGGTGCTGATCAATACTGGCTCTGCGTCCGCCTCAGAGATCGTGGCCGGCGCCCTTCAGGACCGCAAGCGCGCCGAACTGGTCGGCCTGACAAGCTTCGGCAAGGGTTCGGTTCAGACCCTGATCCCCCTGCGAGGCGGCGCCGACGGCGCGATCAAGCTGACGACGGCGAGGTACTACACGCCTTCCGGTCGATCGATCCAAAAGACGGGCATCGCCCCGGACCTCGAAGTCGCCCAGTCGCGCGAGGAGGCGCAGGCGCTCGCAAACCGGGCCTTCCAGTTCTCCGAGGCGGCGCTCCGGAACGCTCTGACGGCGGACGAGGGCAAGGCTCGGGCCGCGCCGCATGAGCCGGCGGAGGCGCCGCCGGCGGACTTCAATCCCCGCACCGGGGATTTCCAGTTGAGCCGTGCCAAGGATGTCCTGCGGTACGGTTCGGTTGCGGCGACTCCCAAGTTGCCGAAGCCGGTCGCGCGGATGGCGGAGGTTGTGGGGTCGCGAAACCCCGCCCCCGGAACCGCCAAGGGCCCCGAGACCGCGGCGCATCCGCCCGCGCCGAAGCCCTGAAGTCGGCAGGCGCATCGCTCCTGGAACCCTTCAGACTCCGCAGACTGTTTCCCTTGGCGGGAAGGCCCGTTCCAAAATCAAAAGCGGTTTCCACTTTTGGCAAACGCGCTCTAAGCCTTTGGAAACAGCTTTTGGGAAATGCTCCCTGGTGAAGACTCGCCCATGAGACCCTCGTCACCACGCCGCACTGCGCCCGCCGCCGCCCGGATTCGCCCCGCCGCCGGCGGATTGGCCGGGGTGTTCCTTCAACCCCTGGTGGGCGCCCTTGCCGCGCTTGTGCTCTGCCTTGGCAGCTTTGCGTCGCTGGTTGCGGTTCTTGGCGACCCGGCGGCTGGCTATCCCCAGATCAGGGCGTTACTCAAGGGAGCGGCGCCCTCGGGTTGGCGGGAGGCGGTGAACGCAGGCGTCGCCGCCGGACCCGAGCTCTCCCGGCCGGAATACAGGCTGACGCGATCCCCTGAACCCCCGCCCCTGTCCACCGCCACGGACGCCCTTGCGGAGGCGGGTGTCCAGCCGGGCGGACCCCTGCCGCCCGCCCCGCTTCCGGGGGTGAGCCAGCGGACGGCGAGCGGCGTCCTGCCGGTTGTCGGGCCCGGAGGGCTCACGCCGGCCAAAGCCTATGCCCGACCCTTCAAGCCTAGCGGAAGGCCCCGCGTGGCCATCGTAATCGGCGGCCTGGGCTTGAATCCCGAGGTCACGCGCATGGCGATCGAGAGCCTGCCGCCGCAGGTGACCCTCGCCTTCTCGCCCTACGCGCCCAATCTCCAGGACTGGATCAACCGCGCCCGGGAACGGGGTCACGAGGTGCTTCTGGAAGTCCCCATGGAGCCCGAAGACTATCCGGAGAACGATCCGGGGCCCTACACGCTTCGCGCCCGTGGCCAGCCCGCCGAGACGGTCCGGTCCCTGGAGTGGGTCCTGAGCCGGGCTGCGGGCTATTTCGGCGTCACGAACAGGATGGGGGAGCGTTTCGCGGGCAGCCCCGAGGGTCTGGGCGTCCTTGCCGGCGCCCTTCGAAGCCGGGGGGTCGCCTTCGTCGACACCGGGATCGCACGAAGGACGGGCGGCGGCGAATTGAGGGTGACAAGCGACCAGGCCCTGGACGAGGTCCTTTCGCCCTCCGCCATCGACGAGGCCCTCCTGAAGGTCGAGGCGGCGGCCCTTCAGAGGGGGGAAGGGCTGGGCATGGCGCAGGCCTACCCCCTGAGCCTGCGGCAGATCGCCTCCTGGTCCAGCCAGGTCGAGGGTCGCGGCTATCAGCTGGCGCCAGCCTCCGCCCTGGCCCGGATCCGCTGATGAACCTCGCCGACTACCGCCCCAATGTCGGCCTCGTTCTCTTCGGGCCCCGGGGTCATGCCTGGATGGGCCGCAGGGTGGAGACGCCGCCACCCTACAACTGGCAGTTTCCGCAAGGCGGCGTGGATGACGGCGAGGACCTCGAGGCGGCGGCCCTGCGCGAACTGGAGGAAGAGACAGGCGTCACCTCGGTCTCGATCCTGGGGCGGACGCCAGGGTGGATCGCCTATGACTACCCGATTCAGGCGAAGGGCGATCGCCGGGGCTGGAAGGGACAGAAGCAGGTCTGGTTCGCCCTGAAGTTCGAGGGCGAGGAGGCAGAGGTGCGCCTTGACCAGCACAACCCGGTGGAGTTCGATGCTTGGCGCTGGGCTCCCCTGATCGAGGCGCCGGAGCTGATCGTGCCCTTCAAGAAGCCGGTCTACGCCACCGTCGCACAGGCCTTTGCGCCGCTCGCCGACCAGCTTCGGGCGGAGCGCACATGAAATCCCGGACCCTCGTCATGGTCCACGGGGCCTTCTGCGGCGGCTGGGTCTTCGACGACTTCCGCCGACCCTTCGAGACGGCGGGCTTTACGGTCCTGACCCCGGATCTGAGGGGGCACGGTCCTGATGATCGTCCGGGCGAGGTGGGCGGCCTCTCGATGGCGGACTACGCCTCGGACATCACCCGCCTCTGCGATCGGATAAAGGAGGACGACGGGGCTCCTCCGGTTCTGATGGGCCACTCCATGGGTGGACTGGTGGCCCAGATGGTCGCCCGGCGAACCCCGGTCTCGGCCCTGGTCCTGCTGGCGCCTTCCGCGCCGTGGGGCGTCTTTGGATCAACCCTCGAAGAGGCTGTGACGGTCGCCGCCCTGCCCCTGGTGGCGCCCACGCCTTTCTCGCCTGTGGAACCCGACCTTCGTCTCCTCAAGGCCTTCAGCCTCGACAGGCTTCCCCCCGACGCGCGTGACGCCGCGGCGCGCCGCGCCCGGCCTGAAAGCGCCCGCGCCATCCTCGAAACCTTGACCTGGTGGCTGGACCCGCTGATGACGACCCGCCCGCCTGCCGGTGCGCTTGGCGCTCATGCTCTTGTGCTGGCGGGCTCCCGGGACCGGGTGCACCCCCCGGTAACCGTGCGGCAGGTGGCCGAGCGTCTGGGCGCGGACTACCGGGAGATACCGGGCATGAGCCACTGGATCCCCGGGGAACCGGGCTGGGAAGGCGTGGCCGGAGTCATCCTCGACTGGCTGGCCAGGCGCGGCGATCGGGCCGCAGCCTGACGGCGGCCGGCTTTAGAGCCTGTTCCTTTCAGACGGAACGTCAGAAAGGGCAAAACAGCCCTGACTTCAATATGTTAGATCGTGGTTCGATCCGATAACCGGTTCCTGCTTATCGGAACACGACCTAAAGCTGGCGCTCGGAGTAGAGAATCTCGCCCATGCCCCACTTGGGGTTGACCTCAGAGCCATCCGGCTTCTTCAGCTGGACGAAGACCAGGCCGATGGACTCCTTATCCGTGAAGTATTCCCAGGAGCTCGTGACGCGCATGAAGTCCGTTGGCGGAATGTAGTTGTTCTCGCGCTGCAGGCGCAGGCGGGGCTGGTTCAGGAAAGCGAACTTGTCCAGGCCGAGAAGGATCGGGCGCTCTCCGCCGCTGGTATAGTTGAGCCCGATCCGGCAAACCTGCTTGTTGGAGCCCGGGTCATAGACGGTCAGGGTAAAGGGCTTCGCCACCAGGGTTTGCGTAAACCCGCCTTCCTTCTTGTTGCGCTTGAAGCCGGCGGCGGCGGTGGCGAGCTTGGGGAGATCTCCGCCGCGCACGAGGGGCACGCACACGGTCCGGACGACATTGAGGATCTGGCCGATCTCCCCATCCGTGGGAAGCGTCTCCACGACCGCAGGCGCGGCTTCCGCAACCGGCGCGGCGGGCGCAGGCGCCGCAGCCGGCGCCTGGGGGGCCGTTTCTGGTGCGGCAGGCGCGGGCGGCGCCGCGACCTCCTGGGTCAGGGCGGGGAGAGCGATCGCCGAAGCGGCGACGAGGGTGACGACGGCGCTGCGCATTCTGTTTCCTCGTATCCTGTCGTCCATACCCCGGAGTCGGCTCCGAGGGTGGTGAATTATTCTGTCCGGATCGTGACGCCTGGCTAGACCTCGACGGCGGACTCCGCCAGCACGGTGAGACCCGCCGGGGTCACGTCGGCGAAACCGCCCCGGACCTCGAAGGTGGTGACCTGTCCGCCCCGATACAACCGCAGCTGGCCCTCGCGCAGGGCGGTCATGAAGGGAGCGTGGCCAGGCAGGACGCCGAAGTCGCCTTCGGAGCCCGGCGCGTCCACCTGGTCGACCTCGCCGGAAAAGAGCTCCCGCTCCGGCGATACCAGGGAGAATTGCAGCTTTCCGGCCATCAGGTTCAGGCTTCCGCCGCCAGCTGCTCGGCCTTGGCCACCGCGTCCTCGATGGTGCCCACGTTGTAGAAGGCGGCCTCGGGCAGGTGGTCGTACTCGCCGTCCACCAGCGCCTTGAACGAGCGGATGGTGTCCTCGAGGCTCACGAAGATACCGGGCATGTTGGTGAACTGCTCGGCCACGTGGAAGGGCTGGGACAGGAACTTCTGGATCTTCCGGGCGCGGGAGACCGTCAGCCTGTCCTCTTCCGACAGCTCGTCCATCCCCAGGATGGCGATGATGTCCTTCAGGGCCTTGTACTGCTGCAGGGTCTCCTGGACCCGGCGCGCGACGGTGTAGTGCTCTTCGCCGATGACCAGGGGGTCCATGATCCGCGAGGTGGAGTCCAGCGGGTCCACGGCGGGGAAGATGGCCTGGGCGGCGATGTCGCGGCTGAGCACCGTGGTGGCGTCCAGGTGGGCGAAGGAGGTGGCCGGGGCCGGGTCGGTCAGGTCGTCGGCGGGCACGTAGATGGCCTGAACCGAGGTGATCGAACCCTTGTTGGTTGAGGTGATGCGCTCCTGCAGGTTGCCCATCTCGGTGGCCAGGGTGGGCTGGTAGCCCACGGCCGAGGGGATGCGGCCCAGCAGGGCGGACACTTCCGAGCCCGCCTGGGTGAAGCGGAAGATGTTGTCGATGAACAGGAGGACGTCCTTGCCTTCCTGGTCGCGGAAGTACTCGGCCTGGGCGAGGCCCGTCAGGGCGACCCGGGCGCGGGCGCCGGGGGGCTCGTTCATCTGGCCGTAGACCAGGGTGCACTTCGAGCCTTCGGTCGAGCCGGTCTTGCGCGGGTCGACGTTCACGTTGGACTCGATCATCTCGTGGTAGAGGTCGTTGCCCTCGCGGGTCCGCTCACCCACGCCCGCCAGCACGGAGTAACCCCCGTAGGCCTTGGCGATGTTGTTGATCAGCTCCTGCATGGTCACGGTCTTGCCCACGCCGGCGCCGCCGAACAGGCCGATCTTGCCGCCCTTGGTGTAGGGGCAGAGCAGGTCGACGACCTTGATCCCGGTGACCAGAACCTCGGCCGCCGTCGACTGGTCGGCGAAGGAGGGGGCCTCGCGGTGGATCGGGCTGTTGAAGGCGCTGGTGATCGGGCCGGCCTCGTCGATCGGCTCGCCGATGACGTTCATGATGCGGCCCAGGGTGGCCGGGCCGACGGGAACCGTGATGCCGGCCCCGGTGTCGACGACCGGCTGGCCGCGGGTCAGGCCCTCGGTGGTGTCCATGGCGATGTTGCGGACGGTGTTCTCGCCCAGGTGCTGGGCCACCTCCAGGACGAGGCGGAAAGGCTTGCCGGTCCGCTGGTCGGTGTTGGAGGTCTCAAGGGCGTTCATGATCGCCGGCAGGTGACCTTCGAACTCGACATCGACGACGGCGCCGATGACCTGGACGATCCGGCCGGTGGCGACGCCAGCCTTCGGAGCGGCGGCCTTGGGGGCCGAGGGGGCCTTGGCCGCCTTGGGAGCGGCGGGAGCCTTCTTCGCGGCGGCCGTCTTGGCGGGGGCCTTGGGGGTCGTAGCCATGGTTTCGGACTCTCTCGGTTAGAGCGCCTCGGCGCCGGAGATGATCTCGATCAGCTCCTTGGTGATCTGCGCCTGGCGTGAACGGTTGTACTGGAGGGTCAGGCTGGCGATCATGTCGCCGGCGTTGCGGGTGGCGTTGTCCATGGCCGCCATCTGGGCGGCGTAGAACCCGGCCTGGTTCTCGAGCATGGCCGAGAAGACCTGGACGGTGAGGTTGCGGGGCAGGAGGGTCTCCAGAATCCCCTCAGCGTCCGGCTCATACTCGTAGCCGGCCCCCTTGAGGTCGACGGGTTCGGCGCCGGCGACCTGGGCGGGAATCAGCTGCACGAAGGTCGGCGTCTGAACGACCACCGACTTGAACCGGCTGAACAAGAGGGAGACCACGTCGATCTCGCCCGCGTCGAAGAGATCCGCCACCTTGGCGGCGACGTCCTGCGCCGTGGTGAGGGAAGGATTGCCGCCCGCCTCATAGCTCTCGACGATCCGGTCGCCGAACTGGCGTCGCAGCTGGTCCCGGGCCTTCTTGCCGATGGTGATCAGGCGCACCTCCCGTCCTTCGGAAAGGAGGCGGTTGATACGCTCCCGGGCCATGCGGACGATGGAGGAGTTGAAGCCCCCGGCCAGACCCCGGTCCGAGGTGGCGACGATCACAAGCTGGCGGGTCTCCGAGCCCGTGCCCACCAGGAGTTTCGGCGCCCCGTCTCCGGACACGCCGGCGGCCAGGTTTGCGATCACCGACGCCATGCGGTCGGCATAGGGATGGGCGTTCTGGGCGTTGTCCTGCGCCCGCCGCAGCTTGGCTGCTGCGACCATCTGCATCGCCTTCGTGATCTTCTGCGTGGCCTTCACGCTTCCGATCCGATTGCGCATTTCCTTGAGGCTGGCCATGTCGGGCGGTTCCGGTCCAGCCTCAGGCGAAGGTGGCGGTGAAGGCGGTCAGCACGCCGCGCAGGTCAGCCTCGACCTTGTCGGTCAGAGCCTTGCCCTCGCGAATGGTGTCCAGCAGACCCTGATGCTTGCCGTGTAGGTGCTTCAGCAGCTCCTGCTCGTAGCGGCCCACGTCGGCGGTGGCCACGCCGTCCAGGAAGCCACGAGTGCCGGCGTAAACGACTGCGACCTGCTCTTCGACGGACAGGGGCGCGTACTGAGGCTGCTTCAACAGTTCAGTCAGGCGCTCGCCGCGGGCCAGCTGGCGCTGGGTGGTGGCGTCGAGGTCGGAGCCGAACTTGGCGAAGGCGGCCATTGCCCGGTACTGGGCGAGCTCGCCCTTGATAGGACCGGCGGCGGTCTTCATGGCCTTGATCTGGGCCGAGGAACCCACGCGGCTGACGCTAACACCGACGTTCACCGCCGGGCGGATGCCCTGGAAGAAGAGGTCTGTCTCGAGGAAGATCTGGCCGTCGGTGATCGAGATCACATTGGTCGGGATGTAGGCCGACACGTCGTTGGCCTGGGTCTCGATGACCGGCAGGGCGGTCAGGGAGCCGTTCCCGTTCTCGTCATTGAGCTTGGCGCCGCGCTCCAGCAGGCGGGAGTGCAGGTAGAAGACGTCGCCGGGATAGGCTTCGCGGCCCGGCGGTCGGCGCAGAAGAAGCGACATATGGCGAGAGGCGACCGCCTGCTGGG
>JBJTFE010000293.1:0-6070 GCA_046093265.1 Phenylobacterium sp.
GCGGAACCAGAACAGCGCCTCAGGGGCGATGTACTTGGAAACGGCCGGCTTCAGCTCGGCCGGGATTTCCGGCATTTTCCGCAGCTGGACGAAGTTGAAATAGTACAGCAGCCCGATCCACATGATGCCGAACACCAGGTGCAGGAACCGCAGGACGGCCTGGACGAAGATCGGATCGACATTGCCATTGTTGTACTGCAGGTAGCCGATGATCACCACAAGCGTGATGATCGAGCTCAGGATCACCGTATTGCGGAGGTTTGACAGGAGTCCCGAGACAAGATTCGACATGTTTAGCCCTCTGAGAGTCTTCCCCTGAAACCTTCTCTTAAGGGCATTCGCCAGCTGCGGGAAGCCTTGGTTTGATCCGGATCAAATCGCGATCAGGGCGGCGGCGACCCTCCGGCCCTCGGCGGTGAGGAGGTTGTAGAGCCGCGCCGCCGCCGGGGTATCGAGGAACTCCAGCCCGATCCCGCCCCGCAGGAAGGCTTCCCTCACCTCACGCGGCGGCAGACCGTTCCGGACGCCCATTCCCAGGACGAGGAGTTCGCAGACGCCAGGGCCAGCCGAAAGGACCGCCGAGAGATTGGCTGCGGAGAGGCCGGCTGAAGAGAGCACCCCCCAATCCCGCGCGGTGTCATCGAGGATCAGGACGGACCCGGGACGCCACTCTCCGGAAAGACGGAAGCCGCCGCCGCCGAAGGCGTCGACCTGCGGCGCCGAACGGCTCATCCTGGACGTGCGCCTGCGGTCTTGAGCGGGGCCGCCTCATCGTCGTCGCGCCGAACCCCCCAGAGCAGGATGATCGGCAGGGCGACATAGATCGAGGAGTAGGTCCCGACGATCACGCCGAAAACCATCGTGAAGACCAGGGGGAAGAGAACCGGTCCGCCGAAGAAGAGGGCGCCGGAAAGGGCGATGATGGCGGTCGTGCCCGTGATAAGATTGCGCGACAGTCGTTCATTCTCGGACCGGTTGATGATGTCCCGCAACGGCGTCGTCTTGTACTTGCGCAGGTTCTCGCGCAGCCGGTCGAAGGTGATGACCTTCTCGTTCATCGAGTAGCCGATCACGGTCAACAAGGCGGCGATCGAGGTCATCGACACTTCCAGTTGCGCAAGTGACAGAACCCCCATGGTGAGGATTACGTCATGCAGGATGGCCGCGATGGCCCCCATGCCGAACTGAAGCTGAAAACGAAACCATATGTAGAGCAGCATCAGGACCATGGCCAGGGCGAGGGCGAGGGCCCCGGACCGTGCAAGTTCCCCGGACACCTTTCCGCCCACAGTCTCTGCGCGCCGGATCTCGATGCCGGGAAAGGCCTTCTGGAGCGCGCCCTTGACCACCTGGGTGCTGGCGTTGAGGTCGGCGTCGTCCGCCACCCGGAAACGCAGGATAGCGCCATTCCCCTGCCCCAGCGACTGGACCTGAGCGTCTTCACCGCCGGCCTCCGTCATCACCCGGCGCAGCCCGCCGATGTCGAGGGGCTTCTCTGTTTCGACCTCGATCAAGGCGCCGCCGACGAAGTCGATTCCGAAATTCAGGCCCCTGAAGGCGATGGAGCCCAGAGAGACCGCGATCAGGAGGGCGGAGAAGACCGCCGCCATGGGCGCCAGCTTCACAAAGTCGAAGTTGAACTCGCGGGGCAGGTTGGTGATGAGGGGCCAGCGCATGAGAGCCTCTAGACGATGGGCAGGGTCTTGGGCTTCTTGGCCCGGTACCACCAGCCAATCAGGAGCTGGGTGACCACCACCGCCGTGAAGACGGACGTGATGACCCCGATCAGAAGTGTCCAGGCGAAGCCGCGGACCGCCCCGGCTCCGAACATGAACATGATGATGGCCGAAATCGCACTGGTGATGTTGGCGTCAAAGATGGACACCAACGCCCGCTCATAGCCGTGCTCCAGCGCCTGCAGGGGCGATCGCCCGAGGTGCGCCTCGTCCCGGACCCGTTCGTAGATCAAGACGTTGGCGTCCACAGCCACCGCGAGGGTGAGAATGATGCCCGCGATCCCCGGAAAGGTCAGAGTAGCCTGCGTCATGGACATGGCGCCCACGATCAGAAGGACGTTCAACGCCAGAGCAAGGGCGGCGAAGACACCGAATGTCCCGTAGGCGAAGACGATGAAGGCGAACATGGATGCGGCGCCGATCGCCATGGAGATCGCCCCGGCCCGTACGGCGTCTGCGCCCAGTTCAGCGCCGACCGTATTCTGCTGCTCGACCTTCAGGGGCGCCGGAAGGGCGCCGGCGCGCAACAGCACCGCCAGGTCATTGGCGCTTTCCGCCGTGAAGTTCCCCGAGATCTGTCCAGAGCCGCCCATGATGGCGCTTTGGATCACCGGGGCCGAAATGATCTTGCCGTCCAGGACGATCGCGAACCGCTTGCCGATGTTGTTGGCCGTCGTTTCCCCAAAGCGGGATGCGCCCTGGCCATTGAAGCGGAAGTTGACGACCGGCTGTCCGGTCTGTCCGTCGAAGCCCTGAGAAGCCTCCGTCAGCATCTCCCCGGTTACGACGGCGCGCTTCTTCAGAAGGAGCGGCCCCTCATCCTGGCTCGGAAGGACAACCGAACCCGGCGGAACGCGTCCTTGCAGGGCTTCGGCGACCGAGACGGAGTCGTCCACCATCTGGAAGGTCAGCTTGGCGGTCTGGCCGATGATGGACTTCAGTCGCTCCGGATCGCTCTCGCCGGGCGCCTGCACGACGATCTGGTCAAATCCCTGCCGCTGGATGGCGGGCTCACGGGTGCCCAGGGCGTCGATCCGCCGGCGGATGATCTCGATGGACTGGTCGACCGCCCGGCTTGCTTCCGCGTTGAGGGCCTGCGCCGACCAGCCCATCCGGATGCGCTGATCGGCCTGGGACGAGAGCTCCAGCCCGCTGCCGCCTGTGGCGATATCGCCGCCGAGCCGGGTCCGCAGCAGGTTGAGGGCCTCGTTCGACCGGGCGGGGTCGGTGATGCGGACGGTCACGTCGGAACCGACCTGGCCGAGGTCCGTGAAGGCGATATCCTCGGCCCGCAGCGTGGTGCGGACATCCTCGATAAGGTTGGTCGTCTTCTCCACCCGCAGTGCACGGGTGTCGACAGAGAGCTTTAGGTAGGATCCGCCCTGGAGGTCCAGGCCAAGGTTCAGGGTCTGCTTCGGCAAGAAGGCAGGAAGCGACTCCCGCACGCTCGCCGGCAGCAGGTTGGGCAGCGTGAACAGCACGCCGAACATCAGGGCGGCGACGACGGAGATCAGCCGCCAGCGCGAGGGAGCGAGCATGCGGCCAGGCCTAGGCCTTGGCGTCGTTAGCGGCGCCGTCGCCTTTCGAGCGGACCGACGAGATCATGGACTTCACGACCTTGACAGTGACGCCCTGGGCGATCTCTACGCCGACCTCGGCGTCCTCCACCCGGACGACCTTTCCGACCACGCCGGACGCCAGGACGACCACGTCATTGCGCTTCAGGGCGGCGAGCATTTCCTGATGCTGCTTCATCCGCTTCTGCTGAGGACGGATCAGCAGGAAGTAAAAGAGGACAAACAGGCCGATCAGCGGAGCGATCTGCAGGAGCATGGCCTCGATTCCGCCTCCGGCGGGAGCTCCGGCGGCGGTCTGGGCGAAGGCGGGGGTGGCGAACATGGCCTCTCCGAGGGGGACGGGTGCAATCTGCGCCCGAGTTCAGGGTCGCCGGAAGCTATGCGCTTGACCGACCTTTTGCAATGGAGGGTCGGGATGGCTAATCACGCACCATGACCCAGGATATCTCTCCCCTTCTGCTCCGCATCGCCGAAGCCCTTGAAAGGCTGGCGCCGCCGATGCCGCCGACGCCGGACTTCTCAGGCGCGCGGCTCTTCCGGCACGATTCGGGGCGGGGGCTCTTCATCGCAGCGCCCGACTATCCCCTGCCCCTGGATGCTCTCCTCGGCGTCGATCGCCAGAAGGAGGCCCTGTCCGTAAACCTCGCCCGGTTTGCCGCTGGTCTACCCTGCAACCATGTCCTGCTTTGGGGGGTGCGGGGCGCGGGCAAGAGCTCCATGGCCAAGGCGACCTTCATGGCCTGCGCCCGGGACCGGGAGGACCTCAAACTCATCGAAGTGGACCGGGACGAGATCACCGCCCTGCCCCGCCTCTTTGACATCCTTCAGGTATGCCCGGAGCGCTTCATCGTGCTCTGCGACGACCTGTCCTTCGAGGACGGGGCGGAGGCCGCCAAGGCGCTGAAATCGGCCCTGGAGGGCGGTGTGTCCGGCCCCCCGTCGAATGTGCTCTTCCTGGCCACCTCGAACCGGCGTCACCTCATGCCCCGAGGACACGTAGAGGACCGGGGACTGATCGCTGCGGCTGAGGACGCGGAGGAGGAGGTCAGCGTCTCCGACCGTTTCGGCCTCTGGATCGGCTTCCCGCCCATGGACCAGCCGACCTATCTCGCCGCCGTTCGGGCCTATGCGCGGCGGTACGGCCTGCCTGTAAGGGGGCTGGACCGACGGGCTTTGCAGTGGGCGCAGGCGCGCGGGGGCCGCTCGGGCCGCGTCGCCTGGCAGTTCATCCTCGACCTCGCCGGATCGAAGGGGATCGCCCTGCCCGTCTGACGCCTCAGCGCGGCAGGAGCAGGGACGGCGCCACGGGTCGCGCCCGCTCTGTGGGCGTCGGTGCGTAGCGGATTTCAAAGTGGAGCTGGGGTTCCGCGACACCGCCCGTATCACCCGCCTCACCGATCTGTTGTCCCTGCAGAACCTTTTGCTGGATCTTGACGTCCACGTTGGACAGGTGAGCGTAGGCCGTCACCCAGCCGTCCGGATGCTTGATCAGGACGAGGTTTCCGAAACCCGGGACCTGGTCGCCGGCATAGACGACCTCGCCGGCGGCGGACGCCCTCACCGGAGCGCCGCGGGCGGCCCGGATGTTGATCCCGTCGTTCCGCTGGCCGGTGCCTTTGGGGCCGAAGTCAGAGAGAACCTCCCCTCGTAGCGGCCACAGGAATCGGCCCTTGCCGAGGGCGGCGATCTGGACGTCAGACAGCGGCGTGGTCGAGGCGGTCGGCGGCGGTGTGAATCCTCCGGACGGGGGGCGAGGCGGCGTGGAAGGCGTCTGCGGCGCCGTGCGGGGTGGGGAGGCGATGACGGGCGCGGGGCGCCGGTCCGGGCTTCCGCAGCGGGCGAGGTCGTCTATGCCGGCGACCAGGTCCCGGGTTTCGGAAACCTCGTCCTGATCAAGCATCCTGACGGCTGGGTGACAGCCTACGCCCACCTCTCGAATGTGGACGTGAAAATCCAGCAGAAGGTGATGCAAGGTCAGCAGATCGGCGAGGCCGGCGATACGGGCGGTGTCGCGGAACCCCAGCTCCACTTTGAAATCCGCTACGCACCAACGCCCACAGAGCGGGCGCGACCCTCGGCGGCGGCGCAGCGGGCGGCTGCGGAGACCCGGTCGGGGCGCGGTCGGCTTCTGATTGAACCGAGGGAGAGGCGCGCTCGGGCGGGATGGCGGGAGGCGACGTCACGGGCGCGGGCGCCGGCCGTGGCGGCGGCGACGCCCCTGGCGCCGACCGCAGTTCCGGCGGACCCGATGCGCCAGGGTCCTCAAGCGGCGCTTCGGGCACGGGCTCGGCCGGCGCGACAGGTGATTGGGCGACACCCGCTGGCGCCCTGATGATCTCGCGGATCGGCCCGCGATCCCGGGTCCCTTCGGGAAGGACGAGCCTCTGGCCGGACCTGAGCGCCGCCGTGGCCCTTAAGCCATTTTCAGCGGCAAGGGCGCGGGGCGTGACGCCGAACCGGCGGGCGACCACGGTAAGCGTATCCCCGGCGACCGCGACATAGGCGCGCTTGGTCTCCGCCGGACCCTTCAGGACCTGCCCCGGCTGGAGGACGTAGGGCGGCTTCAGATTGTTGAGGGCAGCCAGAACCTTGCGGGAAAGCCCCATCCGGTCGGCGATCTCATCGACCGTATCGCCTTTCTTCACAGAGTAAGCGGCCGGCTTGCCTTTAACTGTGACGACACGACCACCGGCGAGCACCCGGACCGTCTCCTGACCACTGACGCTGCGCGCCCCGCTCTCGTCCCGCGGTGCAACC
>JBJTFE010000294.1:0-4064 GCA_046093265.1 Phenylobacterium sp.
CGTCCGCCTGGCGACGGACCTGCCGGCGAACGGGCCGCGGGAACACTGGATGCGGGCCCGGCTCATCCCGGGGCCGGACGGCGAGACCGCGGAGGCCTTCCTGGATCAGGACTCCTCGCTGGTGCGCATCTTCTCTGAGGCCGACGCCCTCCTGCGACGCCTGCCGGGCGCCGCCGCTGCGGCGGCGGGCGAAACCGTCGAGGTCCTGCCCCTGCTCAGGGGCTGACGCTGCTGCGCGGGCTTAGGCCCTGCGGCCTGCGCCGAAGCGTTCGGCCATGATCTCGCCGACCACCGAGACCGCCACCACCCAGGGGGCCTTGCCCCCGATGTCCAGGCCGATGGGCGCGCGGACGCGCGAGAGGACGTCTTCGGGAACGCCGGCGGCTCTCAGGGGGGCGAGGCGTTCGTCGAGCCGGCGGCGGGCGCCCAGGAGGCCGACATATCCGGCGGCCGAGGGCAGGGCGGCCGAGAGGGCCTCACGGTCGAGCTCGAGGTTGTGGCTGGCGATGGCCACCGCCGTCCAGGCGTCGGTCCCGATCTCCGCAAGGGCCTCGGCCGGCGACTGGCGGCTGTAGGCCAGGCCCGGGACCGGCGGCGGCGCCTCGGGCCCCTTGCCCCTCACCAGGGTGGTCTCGAAACCGGACTGTGCGCCCAGCGAGGCGATGGCGAGGGCGGTGGGGTCGGAACCGAACACCACCAGCCTCTGGGCCGGCTCGCAGCGGCGGACAAAGGCGCCATCCCAGGCCTCGATTGTCCCCGGCGCGCCAAAGGCCCTGCGGCGGCCGTCCGTCACCCAGTCGCCCGGCTGGCGGGCGGACCAGGCCTCGATCATGGCCCCCAGCGCCGGGTCGCCCGCCTCGAGGCGCTCGAGCAGGATCTCGATCCGGGCGCCGCAGAGCAGGCGGATGTCGGGCCAGGGGCTGCCCTCGCCATAGACCAGACGCCGGGGCTCGCCATCGGCCAGGCAGGCGTAGGCGCGTTCCGCGATGTCGGATTCCACGCACCCTCCGGAGAAGTATCCCGCCACAGGATCGGGAGACGCATCTCCCGTCTCCGTGAACACCATCTGGGTCCCCACCGGCCTGGGGCCTCCGCCCTGTACGGCCACAAGGGTGGCGAGCACCGAGGTTCGCCCCCGGGTCCTGGCCTGATCCAGCATGGGGCGCACGTCGTCCTCGAAACCGAAAACCGGCCAGTCTGGAAGCGGATGTCTCATGACCTGGAATTTAGCGGTGCGGAGGGGGATTCAGAAACCACTTCTTTAGGCTTTGCTGCGATCTTGCTCCGTTAATTCGCTCAGGGCCCCTGAAGAAATCATGTCCTCGCCTGTTTCCAAGCTAGGCCTCGGCTCGGGGCAATTCGCCTTTGATCGCGCTCCGGCGCGGGGAAGGCCGGTTCAGGCCGAGGTGCGGGATATCCTTGAAATCGCAGCCCGCTCCGGGATTCATCTTGTCGATATCACCGGTCGCTCGGGCCAGTCGGAACGTGAGATCGGCGCCATGATCCCCAAGCCGGACCCGTTCCGCATCTGCATCTCCACCGTCAGGCCCGACAGGGGGCCGGATATCGTGGAAGCTGAAGCCCGCGCCTGCCTTGAGCGACTTGGCGTATCGCAGGCCGAATGCATTCTCGTCCCCTCGGTCGCCGAGTTGCTTGGACCTTGCGGCGCCCTTATGTGGGATCGGCTCAAAGCTCTTCGGGACGAGGGCCTGACCCGGAAGATCGGCGTCTCGGTCTTCGCCTCCGATGATCCCCTGGGCGTTGCGCGTCGATTCCGCCCGGATGTCGTTCAGGCGCCCGCAAGCCTGCTGGACCAGCGTCTGATCAATGACGGCACCCTCGCCGCCATCGCGGACCTGGGAATCGAAGTTCACCTGCGGTCCATCTTCCTGAACGGCCTTCTTCTCCTGCCGCCCGACCGCGCGCCGAACCACCTTCAGGCCGCAGCGGCCCGCATTTCCCGGGCGCGCCGGATGATCGCGGAGGGGCGTTCGGACCCCCTTCAGGCCGCCCTCGGTTTTGCGCTTTCCCGACCGGAGGCGTCCGCCGTCCTCGTGGGGCCCGCCTCCGCCGCCGAATTCAACGCCATGGTGGCGGCCGCCGGCAGCCCGCCGCCCGACCTCGACTGGGATGACATGGCGATCAACGATCCGGCGGCGCTGGATTCCGGCGCCTGGGCCGCAGCCTGATCCTGCAGCCCGGAGGCGGGCGACTCAATTCCAGGCGGCGTAGGGATCGGAAAACGCGCGCCCCAGGGCCTCCGCCACCGCAGGGTGCGTGATGTCACCCTTCAGCACGTTCAGCCCTCTGGCCAGATTTCTGTCGCCTTCAAGGGCGAAAAGGCCCTGGTCTGCGAGCTTCAGGACATGGGGCAGGGTGGCGGCGCCGAGCGCCTCTGAGGCTGTCCGCGGCACTGCTCCGGGCATGTTGGCCACGCAGTAATGTATGACGCCATCCAGGACGAAGGTCGGGTCATGATGCGTCGTGGGCCGGCTGGTTTCAAAGCAACCGCCCTGATCGATGGCGACATCGACGATCACCGACCCCGGGGTCATCCGGGCCAGGTGCTCCCGGCGCAGCAGGTGCGGCGCTGCGGCGCCCGGCGCCAGGACCGCGCCGATCACGACATCCGCCGCAAGAATCTCGGTCTCGACGGCGTCGAGGCTGGAGTGACGCGTGCGCACCCGGCCTGCGAAGAGTTCGTCCAAAGCCCGCAGGCGGGGTGCAGAGCGCTCCAGCAGGGTGACCTGGGCGCCCAGGCCCACCGCCATGCGCGCGGCGTTGGTTCCGACCATGCCGCCGCCGAGTACAGCCACGCGCGCGGGGGGGGAGCCCGCTGCTCCCGGGACGAGCAGGCCCAGTCCGCCGTTATGCTTCTGCAGGTGCTGAGCCGCGGCGATGACCGAAAGGCGGCCGGCGATTTCCGACATGGGTGCAAGCAGCGGCAACCCGCCCGCCGGGTCGGTCACGGTTTCATAGGCGATGGCGGCGCAGCCCGACCGGGCCAGGCCCTCCGCCTGCGCCGGGTCCGGGGCGAGATGGAGGTAGGTAAAAAGAATGTGATGTGGCGCAAGTCGCTCCCACTCGGGTTTCTGCGGCTCCTTGACCTTCACGAGCAGGTCGGCGCCCCGGAACACCGCTTCGGCGTCCGCCGCGAGGCTTGCGCCCGCCTCGAGATAGGCCGAATCGGAAAAGCCGGACCCGACGCCGGCGCCCGTCTCCAACAGAACCTGATGTCCCCGTGCGGTGAGTTCGCGCACCGCCGGGGGAATCAAGCCGACCCGGTGTTCATCTGACTTGATCTCTTTCGGAACCCCTACGCGCATGCTCGATCTCCGCTTGGGCCCCGGGACGGATTACGGTTTCGGGGCCAGAATACAGTCCGCCAGGCCGCTCCGGCGAAGGGTTCCCGCCGCCGCGTCGATTCGACCTGACCTACGCTTAACATAGGGACCCGGCCGCACCGCACGCCATTTAAGCGGGCTGGGCAGGATGGCCGCCAGCCGGGCGGCCTGTGCGTCTGTGAGTCGATCCGCACCGACGCCGAAGTTACGCCGGGCCGCGGCCTCGGCGCCGTAGACGCCAGGACCCCACTCTATGGTGTTGAGGTAAACCTCCAGAATGCGTCTCTTGCCCCACCCGACCTCGATCAGGACCGTGAAGCCCGCCTCCAGCGCCTTCCGGAGATAGGATCTTTGAGGCCACAGGAAGACATTTTTCGCCGTCTGCTGACTGATGGTCGAACCGCCGCGGATGCGGTCCGAGTTTTCATTGTGCGCCCAGGCCCGCTGAATCGCTTCGAACTCGAAGCCGTGGTGGCTGCAGAAACCTGCATCCTCGGCCGCAATCACGGAGCGGATCAGTGAGGGCGACATCTGGTCGAGGGGCCGCCAGGTGCGGGAGAGGCCCTTCCCCTCCAGGGACCTCTGGACCATCAGGATCGTCACAGGCGGCGGAAGGAACCGGTAGAGGGCCACAAGGGCGAGGGGCAGGCCAACGAACAGGCACAGAGCCGCGACAAGGAGCCGCCTAAGCCAACGCCCCCTCGGGCGGCCGGTTCTGTC
>JBJTFE010000295.1:0-4176 GCA_046093265.1 Phenylobacterium sp.
GCGGTGGACTTCGAGACCATCCCCGAGAGCGACCGGCCGCTGATCCGGCTGCGGATTTCCGAGGAACACCGCATCCACGCGCCGACGGCGGCGGTGGTCTACCAGTTGCGCGAGCTGGTCGCCGGCCGCGTCACCCGGGTGACGGAGCTGGAACAGCCCGTCTTCGCCTGGCGCTAGGGGGAACTGTCAAGCTGGACCCGGAGTTACGGTGACGTTGGGAGAAATAGATCATCACTCAAGTTTTCGGGACTTGTTGTGCGGCAGGCCTGGGACAACGACGCGCGCAAGTCTGGCCATCGGTGGAGCTCCCCAGGGTGAAGGAACTCAGGACCAGGGTTTCGTACAGTGTCACCGCACACCGCTCGTGTGGGCGCCGAGCATGTGGGCCTCGGCCTCGACTTCGTGTTCGACCAGGCGGAGCTGGAAACATTTCTCGCAACCATGCGCGAGACCTTCCCCCACGACGCTTCCCTTCGCGCGCCGGTGACGATGATCCATGACCGCCAGATCACGGAAATCGTCGCCGAGCTCCTCGGGAGGGGGTTCGACGCACCCTCCGTAAAACAGATCCTCGGCGGCAACTGGCTGCGGGTCGCACGCCAGGTCTGGCCAGCCAGATCGATCGGGGGATAAGGGAACCGCCGCCTTCAGTTGGCTGAAGGCGGCGCGGAACCCATACCCGGGCCACTTCGTCCTGCGATCACCGGAACCGAGGCCGAACTTCCGTCGTCCCCGATCCGGGTATGCAAGACTTCGTCAGCGCGCGTCTTCCCGCAGGTTGATGAAGGGCGCTCCGGCCGCACCGGTCACCTGTGGCATCTTGCCGTCCCACTTCTCGACCGCCTTGAGGTCCACATAGCGGGGGTTGGCCGCCAGGGCCTGATTGATGATGCGGATCGACTCCGCCTCACCACGGGCGGCGGCGATCTGGGCCTCGGCCTGAGCCTGGGCCTTGGCGACCTGAGCCCGCGCCGTAAGGGTTTCCTGATCGGTGCGTGTCTTGGCCTGGATGGCCTGAAGAATGACGTCCGGATACCGGATGGTGCCGATCCAGTCGAGCTGACTGACCACAACCCCGAACCGGGCCCACTTGGCCGAGACCCTCGCCAGGGCGCGCTGGATGACCACCTGGCGGCCGCCCGAGTAAAGCGCCTCGACATTGACCTTCTCGGCCTCGGCCGCGATCGCCGAGCGCACGTCGTTCCGGATCGGGCCGTCAAGCAACTGGTCGAAGGTCAACCGGTAGGTCTCATAGAGCTTGGGCGCCGAGCCGCGGGTCACCTGAAGGGTGATCGCCACGTCAGCGGTCATCGGCAGGCCGGTATTGTCGGCGAAGGCGATCTCTTCGTTCTGGGGACCGCGCTCGTCCGGTTCACGGGTGTAGCTGTAGGTCCGCTGGATCACAGGGAACTCGACGATGCGCTCGCCAATTCCGCGGAAGTGCCAACCCGAGGGAAGCGGTTCGGCGTCGACACCGGCAGACGGACCGAGGGTGCGGATCTTCACGCCGACATTTCCGGGTTCCACCGTCTTGCCGGCGGCGATGATCACGACCAGCACGACGGCAAGGACCGCAAGAGCGGCGGAGATCCGCCGGATGAGCTGAGTATCAGGAATGGTTGCACCCCATTGTTTTCCCCCGGGGGCGGAAATGTGCATTAGCCGGGGTTTCGTCAAGCCGTGGAGCCCTGCACCGTCAAATATGGCGGGGCCGACTTCAGGCTACTCCTGTCCCTGCTTCGGGTCCGCCCCTCAGGTCGTGATCGCCGCCACCACCGCCTCGAAGACGGCGCGCGCCTTTTCGCGCATCTCCTCGTCCGTCGCATCCTGGATGGGATGGTCGACGAGGAGGTAGCGCGCCTCCTCCATGCCCAGCGCCCTGCGCTGGACCTCGGCGGCCTCGGCGAACTCGCTGGAGGCGATGGAGACGGCGGGAAGGCCCTGGATCTCGAACCATACAGTGTCGTGCAGACTGCACGTCGTGCAGGATCCTCAATCGGCGAGGGCTTCCACCAGAACGCTGCATTCCGAGCGGATCTTCAGCCGCAGGTCCGAGGGACAGGGCTTGGTGAAGGTCGGCTTGGCGTAGCGCCGGATCTCGTTGTCCGGGAAGCGTTCGGCCAGGAGGCGCTCCAGCTCGTCCAGGAGCACGTTGCCCCGGGGCTTGCTGATGTCCAGGAGGCCGATCACCCCCTCGATCCTGCCGGTCCTTGGCGTGATCTGGCGGGCGACGGGCACGCGCTCGTCAGTCGGGTCCAGAATGGTGGTCATCGTTCTCCTCCGATTTCCGGGAATGAGGCTATCAGCAGTCGATCTTCCTGGAAACGACCGTTGAGCCCATGGCGCCGGTGACCCAGCCGTGGAAGGCGGCGGAGAACTTGCCCGCCTCCGAGCCGGCCAGGACGATGTGGATGTACTTGCCGTCGGCGAACTTGGGGGTGGGGGTCGCCAGCATCTCGGCGGTCATCCGCGCGGCGGAGGCGACGGGGATGCCGGCCCCGGAAATGTCGTTGGAGACCATCTCGCTGAGCGGCCGGGCGGTGACCTCCTGGATGCGGGCGCGAAGCCGGGCCTTGGGATAGACGCCGTCGACCGTCAGGGTCTTCACGTGCTCGGGGCAAACCACCAGCAGGGCGTCCACGGGCATCCGCCGGATCTTGGGCAGGAACATGCCCTCGAGGCCGAGGCCCAGGGTTCCGGCCATCTGGTCGGGCCGCCGCGACTCCTGGTCGACGATCTGGACCGGGCCGCTGGTCATGGCGAAGGCGGTGACGACGGAGTCCTCGCGGGCGAAGCCGCGCTCCACGTGCAGGGGCTCCCAGGGCGAGCCTTCCTCCCACTCGGCGAAGCACATGGTGAACTTCATCGGGTTCGACAGGGTCGAGCGGTCCACCCCGCCGGGCCGGGCGCCGCCCAGGTTGCGGATCACCAGGCGCACCGCCCGGCCGATGGTGGCGTTGGCGCGGCTGCCCGTCCCCAGGGCGCCCAGCTTCATGTTCATGCCGATCCGTTCGCGGATGGGCCCGTTGACCACCAGGACCGGCGAGGCGCCCATGGTGGTGGCGTTGACGCCGTGGATGTTGAACTCATCCGTGCAGACCGCCTCGACGGCGGCGATGACCACTGGCAGGTATTCCGGGCGGCAGCCGGCCATGACGGCGTTGATCGCCACCTTCTCGACAGTGGCCGGGGCCATGTTGGGCGGCACGACGGCGACCACGTCCTGCGGGTCGCGGGAGGTTCCCGAGAGCATGCGGAGCACGCGCTCAGGCGTCGGGGCGACCAGGGGCAGGCCGTCGCTGAAGCCCTGGTCGAAAAGGAACTCGTCGACGTCGTCGGCGGCGGCGACCTCGATCTTCCGGGCGCGGATCGGGCTGCCCTCGGCCTCGGCCACCCGCCGGTCGTGGATGTCCGGGTCCAGGTGCTTGGAGCCGCAGCCGGGACGCCAGTCGGGCAGATTCGCCCAGTCCACCTGGGGGGCGGGCGTTCCGAGGGCGGCGGAGATGGCGGCGGCCAGGGCCTCCCACTCGGCCTTGACGAAGCCCTCCATGACCGGCGCGGTCACGCCCTCGGTGTCCGTCCAGAAGACCGCCGGGACGCTCTCGAAATCCCAGGCCAGGGAGGTGCGCAGGGCGCTGTCGTCCAGGAGGGGCAGGGTCAGGCCGTGACGGTCCCGCAGGATCTCGGCGCCATCGCGGGCCTGGGCCACGACCCAGACGTCGGCCTGCCCGCCCCAGGTCCGGTGGAAGGCCTCCAGGACCGGCGCGACGAGGTTGCAGGTGGCGCAGTCCTCCTTAGCGAAGACGACCAGGCTGGACCGGCCCGTGGGGAAGCTGCGCGTCTCGCCGGCGAGATCCTTCAGGGTGAAGGCGGGCGGGGTCCTGGTCATCTCTCGGTCCTTGTCAGCCGTCCGGCGGAGGCCGGGCGGGGATGGCGGAGGTGGATGGGAATCGAACCCACCACACGCCCCCAGGGCGTGTCACCGGTTTTGAAGACCGGGGAAGCCACCAGACTCCAGTCACCTCCAGCGAAGTGACACTAGAGCGGGTCCGCCGCCGGACCGAAGCGGTTTCTTGGGTCCAGGACCCTCCGGACATCGCCCCGGCGCGCGGTGTCCCCCCGGGCGTCGAGGAACTCCAGGGCCGGGACGATGAACTTGCGCGAGGTGGAGAGGGC
>JBJTFE010000296.1:0-2948 GCA_046093265.1 Phenylobacterium sp.
GATCGCCAGGCGCACCGGGGCGCCGGTCTTCCTGACGGGCCTTGCGGCCTCACCCTCGATCCAGATCGAGAGCCTGTGGGACCAGGCCATGGTCGCCGCGCCCTTCGGACGCGGCGCCTGTGTCTGGGAAGGCCCCTACCATGTCCCGCCGGACGCCAGCGACGCGGAGATCGAAGGTCTCAGGGCGGAGTGGTCCGCGCGGATGTCGGCCGCGACCCGGCGCGCCGAGGCTCTTGTGGGGCGCGCACAGGTTGATCGCACGGCCGGCGGGTGACAGAAAGCCCCATGCCCCACGACCATCCCAGACATTCTCACGGGCACGCACATGACGGGCGCGTGCGCCATGGTCATGGGCATCATGGTCATAGGCATCACGGTCACGGGCATCATGGTCACGGGCATCATGGTCACGGCGGGCTGCAGGCGGATTTCACCGGAGCCTACGCCGTGGGCATCCTTCTCAACGCCGGCTTTGTCGCCGTCGAGGTGGCGGTGGGTCTCTACGCCGGCTCCCTCGCCCTGCTCGCCGACGCAGGGCACAACGCCACCGACGTCCTGTCCATGATCCTGGCATGGGGCGCAGCCGTCCTGGCCCGGCGCCCCCCAGGCGCCCGGCATACCTACGGCCTGGGCAAGGCCACGGTCATGGCCTCCGTCACCAACGGCGTGCTGCTGGTCGCAGCGGTCGGCGCCATCGGGTGGGAGGCCGTCCCGAGGATCGCCACGCCCTCTCCTGTCGCCGCGGGGCCGGTGCTGGTGACCGCCGCCATCGGGGTGGTGATCAACACGCTGACCGCCCTCCTCTTCCTGCGCGGCCAGCATGACCTGAATGTCCGCGGCGCCTTCCTGCACATGGTCGCAGACGCTGCGGTCTCGGCGGCCGTCGTCGTGTCCGCCGGCCTGATGCTGCTTACGGACGGCCTGGAATGGCTCGATCCCGTGCTCAGCCTGGTCATTGTGGCGGTCATTCTTTACGGAAGCTGGGGGCTGCTCCGGGACTCCGCGGCCATGGCCCTGGACGCAGCGCCGGCCGGAATCGACGTCGCCGAAGTCCGGGCCTGGCTCGCCGCCCGACCGGGGGTCACCGAGGTCCACGACCTGCACGTCTGGTCCCTGTCGACCACGCGAACCGCCCTCACCGCCCACCTGGTCCGCCCCTCGGGCGAAGCGCCGGACGCCTTCCTCGCCGAGACCACCCGCGGCCTGGCTGCGACCTTCGGGATCGACCACGCCACCCTGCAGGTCGAGACCGGGGACCTGGACTGCGAACTCGCCCCGGACGAGGTGGTGTGACCCTCCCCCTCGCCCTCTATGGCCTCGCGACCGGGCTGGCCGAGCCCCTCGCCCCCTTCATCCTGAAGCGGCGGGCGAAGGTGGGGCGGGAAGACCCCCTGCGTCTGGACGAGCGACTCGGACGGACCAGGTCGCCCCGCCCGCCGGGCCCCCTGGTCTGGCTGCATGGGGTCAGTGTCGGCGAAACAGTCTCCCTCCTCGCCCTGGTGGAAGGGCTCAGGGCCCGCCGCCCCGACCTCGGCCTCCTGGTGACCTCGGGCACCCGCACCTCCGCGGAACTCCTGGCCCGGCGGCTGCCGGCCGGCGTCCGCCACCAGTACGTTCCCGTCGACACCCCCGGCGCGGTCCGCCGCTTCCTGGACCACTGGCGCCCGGACCTCGGCGTCTTCGCCGAGAGCGAGCTCTGGCCCAACCTGATCCTGACCGCCCGGCGGCGCGGGACCCGCCTGGTCCTGGCTTCGGCGCGGATCACAGAGGGCACGGCCCGGACCTGGCGAAGGGCCCCCGCGAGCGCCCGCCGGCTCCTGTCCGCCTTCGACCTGATCCTGCCCCAGGATCGGGCCACCGCTGACCGGCTCAGGGGGCTTGGCGCCGACTGCGGTCGTGAGCTGAACCTCAAGCGGGCTGGCGCGCCCCTGATCTTCGACCCCGCCGAACTCGCGCGACTCCAGGGGCTCGCGGCGGGTCGCCCGGTGGTCCTCGCCGCCAGCACACACCCGGGCGAGGACGCCCTGATCGCAGAAGCCGCCGAGGGCCTGGGCGCCCTGGTGGTCATCGCCCCCCGGCATCCGGAGCGGGGCGCGGAGACCGCCACCGCCCTCAAGGCGCCCCGCCGTGCGCTGGGCGAAGAGCCAGGCCCGGAGACCCCGGTCTGGATCGCCGACACCCTGGGCGAGATGGGCCTCTTATTCCGCCTTGCGGACGTCGTGGTGATGGGCGGGAGCTTTCCGGGCGGGATCGGCGGCCACAACCCCCTTGAGCCGGCGCGGCTGGGCGCCCCGGTGATCACCGGGCCTGACATCGCCAACGCTGCGGATGTCTATGGCGAGATGTTCGACGAGGTCTGCGCCTTGACGGCGCGGGATGGTCCGGACCTCAGGCGCAAGCTGGCCGGACTTCTGGCGGACCCGATGCTGCGGCGCCGTATGCGGGAGGCGGCCCTCGGTTACGCCGCCCGACAGGGCCGGACCCTCGCCGCCGCCCTCGACGACCTCACGCCCCTGCTCCCGCCTGCCGAGACCGAACCATGAAGCTGCCCACGCCGCGATGGTGGTATGTGCGGGAGGGTCGCCCCGGACCGATCCTGCACCTGCTGCTGAAGCCCCTGTCCTGGGCCTGGGCGGCGGCGACCGCCCGCCGCATCGCCCGCGGTCGGCCCGTCGACCCCGGCGTCCCCGTCGTCTGCGTCGGCAACTTCACCCTGGGTGGAACAGGCAAGACCCCCGTCGTCGCCGCTCTCGCCAGCCGTCTTGCCGCAATGGGACGCCGCCCCGCCATCCTGTCCCGGGGCTATGGCGGAAGCCTGGAGGGACCCGTGCGGGTGGATCCGTCACGCCACGCCGCCAGTGAGGTCGGCGACGAGCCTCTCATGCTGGCGGCCGCCTTGCCCGGCGTGACCGTCTGGGTGGCCCGCGACCGGGTCGCCGGGTCCCTGG
>JBJTFE010000297.1:0-8024 GCA_046093265.1 Phenylobacterium sp.
CCTGGAAGGGGGAGGAATTCCAGAGCCAATTGCTCCCCATCAGGGGGCTCCCGGCGAACGCCGAGTGAGGGAGTCAACGCTGGCCCGTCATCTCCATCAGGGCGGCTACGCGGTTGGCCGTCGAGGGGTGGGTTGAGAACAGGTTGTCCATTCCTTCCCCGTGCAAGGGGTTGATGATGAACATGTGGCTGGTGGCCGGATTGGCCTCGGCGTCTGGGTTGCGTACACCCTGGGCGTAGGCTTCGATCTTCCGCAGGGCGCTGGCCAGGGCCTCGGGATCGCCAGAGATCTCCGCCCCGCCACGGTCGGCCTCATACTCGCGGCTCCGGCTGATGGCCATCTGCACCAGGGCGGCGGCGATCGGCGCTAGGATCATGACCAGCAGGCCCAGAAGGCCCCCGCCCCGTCGCTCGCCGTCCGAGGACACGCCGCTAAAGGCCGCAAGGTTCGCAAGGGTCGAGATGGCTCCGGCGATGGTCGCCGTCACGGTCATGGTCAGAGTGTCTCGATGCTTCACATGCGCCAGCTCGTGGGCCATCACGCCCCGTATCTCCCGCCTGTCCAGCATCTGCAGAAGCCCGCGGGTCGCCGCGACGGCGGCGTTCTCCGGATTTCTGCCGGTGGCGAACGCGTTCGGCTGATCCTGGTCGATGATGTAGATTTTCGGCAGCGGCATCTGCGCCCGCGCCGCCAAGTCGCGGACGTCGGCGGCGTAGGCTCGTACCCGGGCGTCCGGGTGGCCATTGTCCACCAGCTGGGCGCGGTACATCCGCAGGACAATCTTGTCCGAGTTCCAGTAGCTGAACAGGTTCATCGCCACGGCGAGGCCAAAGGCGATAAGCATGCCGTTCACGCCGGCCATGCTGTATCCGATCCCCACGAAGATAGCCGTCAGGGCGGCCAGCAGGGTGAAGGTCTTCAGGGTGTTGCGCATGGGTCTCCGCCAACAGGGGTCGATGACGCAGATATGGGGAACGCCCCGCCCCGGTTGAAGACCAGCCTCACGCCGGCTTCGCTTCCTCCTCCCCGGGTCCGATCTGGTTCTCCCACTTCGCGACCACGGCGCTGGCCACGGAATTGCCGACCACGTTGGTCGCGGACCGTCCCATATCCAGGAGCTGGTCCACCGCCAGGATGATTCCGATCCCCGCCTCGGGAAGGCCGAAATAGGCCAGGGTGGCGGCGATGACGACGATGGAGGCCTTGGGCACCCCCGCCATGCCCTTCGATGTGATCATCAGCAGGCCCAGCATGGTGATCTGCTGCATGAAGGTCAGCTCGATCCCGTAAATCTGGGCGATGAACAGGGTGGCGAAGGTGCAGTACATCATCGACCCGTCCAGGTTGAACGAATAACCCAGGGGCAGAACAAAGCTCGCCACCTTCCTCGAGACTCCGAATTTCTCAAGGGCGGCGAGGGTTCCTGGATAGGCCGCTTCCGACGATGCGGTGGAGAAGGCCAGCAGCATGGGCTCGCGGATGCCGGCGATCAGCTTCAGGCCCTTGAGGCCGAGCACAAGGATCAGGGCCGCCAGCAACAGGCTCCAGAGGACGCCCAGCGAAAGGTAGAAACCCCCCACGAACTTGGCGTAGGCGCCCAGTATGTCCAGCCCCCGGGTGGCGATGACTGACGCAAGGGAGGCGAAGATGGCGGCCGGGGAGACCATCATGACGTAGCTGGTCACCTTCAGCATGATGGCGGTGACCTGCTCGACCAGGTTGAGAACCTCCGGGGTCCGGTCGTCGATGGAAGCGACCGCCGTGCCGACAAAGACCGAAAAGATCACGATCGGCAGGATCTCGTTGTTGGCCATGGCCTTGATGATCGATTCCGGCACCAGATGGGTGGTCAGGAATTCCTTCAGGGTCAGCTTGGCGGCGGGCGCCGCGCTCCGGTCCGCAAGCGCTGAGGGGTCGAGGGCCATGCCAGCGCCGGGCTGGATCAGGTGAACCATCATGAGGCCGACCGTCAGCGACACAATCGACGCCAGCAGGAACCAGGCGATGGACTTCACGCCCACCCGCCCCACGGCGGCGGCGTCCTCCATGTGGGCGATTCCGGCCACCAGGGTGGCGAAGACCAGGGGGGCGATGATCATCTTGATCATGCGCAGGAAGATGGTCGTGATCACCGACAGCGCGTCGGCGAGGGCGACGGCCTGCTCCCCCGACAGGAAGGTGTGCGCGGCCCAGCCGGCCAGGACCCCCAGCACCATGGCGGCGATGACGAAGATGTTGAACAGGCGCATGAGGTTCCTCGGGGTCCGGTCTCCCCCGTCTTGTGGCCAAGAACGGCGCCGCCGTCCATCCTTCGGCGCCAACCCTATCGGAATCCGTAGCCCTACGCGCTATCATGAAGCATGAAAGAACAAGCTGAAGCCGCACGCATCTGCGATGCACTGGAGACCGAGTACGAGGCCTCCGTCACCGCCCTCAGGAGCGCACTGAGGGACTTCCTCGCGACGGGCGCCCCGCCGGATCCCGCCCTGAGGGCGTCCGGCGCCTTCGCCTACCCCCGTCTCAGGCTCGAATGGCCCGCAGGCCAGGACTATCCCCGCCTTGCCCGCGCCTACGCCCGCCTGGGCGCCCCCGGGGCCTATGAAACCACGGTTACCCGCCCGCGACATTTCCGGGAGTTCCTGGTCGAGCAGCTGTCCCTGCTGATGGCGGACTTCGACGTGAAGGTCAGCGTTGGCCGATCCGCCCAGGAGATCCCCTTCGCCTATGTCCTCGACGCCTCGGTGGACCTTGCGCGGGCCGACGTGGGCGCGGCCGGCATCGCCCGGCACTTCCCGACCACGGAGCTCGCCCACATCGGCGACGAGGTTGCTGACGGGCTCTGGGTTTCGCCCCCGGACGTCGCCCGTCCCCTGGCCCTCTTCGACGGTCTCAGGACCGACTTCTCCCTGGCCCGGCTAACCCACTACACAGGTACGCCGGCCGAGCACGTCCAGTCCTACGTCCTCTTCACCAACTACCACCGCTATGTGGACGAGTTCGTGCGCTGGTCGTGCGAACGCCTGCAGTCCGACGAGGGCTACACCGCCCTGTCCACCGCCGGCGGCGTGCTCGTCACCCGCGACACCCCGGACCCCGAGCAGGTCGTCGCCGACGCACCCTGGCGCAAGCACCAGATGCCCGCCTACCACCTCATGGCGCCGGGGCGCCGGGGCATCACCCTGGTCAACATCGGCGTCGGCCCGTCCAACGCCAAGACCATCACCGACCACCTCGCCGTCCTTCGGCCCCAGGCCTGGCTGATGATCGGCCACTGCGGCGGCCTGAGGGGCTCACAGACCATCGGCGACTATGTCCTGGCCCACGCCTACCTGCGGGACGACCACGTCCTCGACGACGTCCTGCCGCCGGAGATTCCCATCCCGCCCATCGCCGAGGTCCAGGTCGCCCTGGGACGCGCGGCCGAGACCGTCACCGGCGAGAGCGGCGAGGCCCTCAAGCGGCGTCTGCGCACCGGCACGGTGGTGACCACCGACGACCGCAACTGGGAGCTGCGCTATTCCTCCAGCGCCCTGCGCTTCAACCAGTCCCGGGCCGTGGCGATCGACATGGAAAGCGCCACCATCGCCGCCCAAGGCTATCGCTTCCGCGTTCCCTACGGCACACTTCTCTGCGTTTCCGACAAGCCGCTCCACGGAGAGATCAAGCTGCCCGGGCAGGCCAACGCCTTCTATGACCGGGCGATCGGCCAGCACCTGCAAATCGGCCTCGCCACCGTGGACCTGCTCCGCCGCGAGGGCGCCGGCCTGCACTCGCGCAAGCTGCGGAGCTTCGACGAGCCGCCCTTCCGCTGATCGCGGGTGCTGACACGGGCCGCGGCTTCGCCTAATCGTCGCGCCGATCAGGGAGGGCGACATGCAAAGCTTTCAGCCGCCGAGGCGCATCCTCATGGGGCCCGGCCCCTCCGACGTCAGCCCCTGGGTTCTGTCGGCCCTGGCCCGGCCCACTGTGGGCCACCTGGACCCCGCCTTCCAGGACCTGATGGAAGACATCAAGGCCGCCCTGGCGCGTCTGTTCAACGCCCCGGACCACGCCTGCGTGCCGCTGCCGGCCCCCGGGACGGCGGGCATGGAGGGCGCCCTCATGAACCTGCTGGAGCCGGGGGATCGGGCGGTGATCGCCGTCAACGGCGTCTTCGGCGGCCGTATGGTCGACATGGCCGGCCGTGCAGGCGCCGAGGTCACCCGAGTCGACTCCCTCTGGGGCGAGCCCGTCGACGTCGCCGCCGTCGAGGCGGCCCTGGCCCAGGGCCCCGCCAAGGTGCTGGCCTTCGTCCATGCCGAGACCTCGACGGGCGTGCGTTCCGACGCCGCCGCCCTCTGCGCCCTTGCCCGCCGACACGGCGCCCTCTCCATCGTCGACTGCGTGACCTCCCTCGGAGGGGTGCCGGTGGACGCTGCGGCCTGGGACGCCGACGTCCTCTATTCCGGGACTCAGAAGTGCCTCTCGGCGCCCCCTGGCCTGTCCCCCGTCGCCTTCTCGCGCCGCGCCCTGGAGGCCGTCGCCGCCCGCAAGACCCCGGTCCGCAACTGGCTTCTCGATGTCAGCCTGCTCATGGCCTACTGGGGCGGAGAGGGCGGCCGGACCTACCATCACACGGCGCCCATCAACGCGCTCTACGGACTGCACGAGTCCCTCGTGGCCCTGTTCGAGGAGGGCCAGCAGGCTGTCTTCGTCCGGCACGCCCGGATGCACGAGGCCCTGGTCGCCGGACTGGAGGCCCTGGGCCTGGAGATGCTGGTCGCCCCCGACCATCGCCTGCCGCAACTGAACACGGTTCGCGTCCCGGACGGCGTCGATGAGGCGGCCGTGCGGGCGCACATGCTCGAGCGCTGGGACCTGGAGATCGGCGCGGGCCTAGGTCCCCTGAAGGGCCAGGTCTGGCGAATCGGCCTCATGGGCGCCTCGGCCACCCCCTGGCATGTCAGGCTCTGCCTGACGGCCCTGGCCGACGCCCTTTCCGCCCAGGGCCGGCCGGTCGACGCCGCCGCCGCCCTGGCCGCCGCAGGCGCGCGTCTGGGCTGACAGGCGCGGCGCGCGGGCGCATAGTCTCCCCTCCGCACAGGGTCAGGAGCTTCCCATGTCCGACGACAAGACTTCCAAGGAGACCTCCCGCGAGACGTCCGGACCCGCCGGACTTTCACGCCGCGACCTCGGCGTCCTCGCCGCCGGCGCGGCCGTGGCCGCCTCTGCGCAGGCCCGCGCGGCGCCCCTCAAGGTCATGGAGATGGACGTCGAGGTCCAGACGCCCGACGGCGCCTGCGATGCGGTCTTCGTCCACCCCATGGGCAAGGCGCCCGCCGGCGGCTGGCCTGCGGTCCTGGTCTGGACCGACATCATGGGACTGCGCCCCGTCTTCCGGCAGATGGCCAGCCGGATGGCGGCCGAAGGCTACGCCGTCCTCGTTCCCAACCCCTTCTACCGCAAGGGCCGGGCCCCCATCCCCTCAGGTCCCGTCAACTGGGCCGATCCCGCCGACCGGGCGAAACTGATGGAACTCCGGTCCGCCCTGACCCCCGAGGCGACGGCCCGGGACGCCATCGCCTGTTTCGCCTGGCTGGACGGCCAGTCCCTGGTCGATCCCGGGAAGGGCGCCGGTGTCCAGGGCTACTGTATGGGCGGCCCCATGGCCTTCCAGGCCGCCGCCGCCCTGCCGGACCGGATCGCCGCGGTGGGCTCTTTCCATGGCGGGGGTCTCGTCACTTCGGCTCCGGACAGCCCGCACAAGCTGGTGGCGCGCACCCGCGCCGAGTACCTGGTCGCCATCGCCGAGAACGACGACCAGAAGGAGCCCCAGGCCAAGGACGCCCTCCGGGCCGCCTTCAAGGCCGCAGGCCGGCCGGCCGAGGTCGAGGTCTATGCGGGCGCCCAGCACGGCTGGTGCGTTCCGGGGTCGGCCGTCTACAACGCAGAGGCCGCAGAGCGGGCCTGGTCAGCCCTCCTCGCCATGTATCGCCGTCGCCTCATCTGACCGGCGGCCGCGCCGGGCGCGGAAGAATCCTTTCAGCAGGGCGGCCGACTCGGTCGCCAGAACACCGCCGTCCACCTGCGGCCGCCAGTGGCAGGTCGGCTGGTCGAAGACGCGCGCGCCATGCGCCACGCCGCCGCCCTTGGGATCCTCGGCGCCGAACACCACCCGGCCGATCCGGGCGTGGCTGATCGCGCCGGCGCACATGGGGCAGGGCTCCAGGGTCACATAGAGGGTCAGCCCGGTCAGCCGGTAGTTGCCCCGCTTCCGGGCGGCGGCCCGCAGGGCGCGGATCTCGGCGTGGGCGGTGGGATCGGACTCGCCGATCGGGGCGTTGCCCGCCGCCGCGACGATCTCGCCGGTCGCGGGATCGACCACGACGGCGCCGACGGGGGTCTCCCCCCGGTCTGAGGCGGCTTGCGCCTCGGCCAGCGCAATGCGCATGTAGTCCGGATCATGGTCCACGATCCGTTACGAACCTCTGGCGGCGACGAAGGTCAATCCCCGGAAGGGAGCGGTGAGCGCGTCGCCAAGGCCCTGGCCCGTGCCGGCGTCGCCTCGCGGCGGGAGGTCGAACGCCTGATCGCCGAGGGCCGGGTGGCCATTAACGGCCGCACCCTTTCGACACCCGCCGTCCGGATCGACCCGGGCGACATCCTGACCGTCGATGGCGAGGTGGTGGGCGAGCCCGAGCCCGTCCGGCTGTTCCGCTACCACAAGCCTTCCGGACTGGTGACCTCGCACAAGGATCCCCAGGGTCGGCCCACCGTCTTTCAGGCCCTGCCGCCGGGCCTGCCCCGGCTGATCTCCGTCGGCCGCCTCGACCTGACCACCGAGGGCCTCCTTCTCCTGACGAACGACGGCGGGCTTGCGCGGGCGCTGGAGCTTCCCTCCACGGGCCTGGTCCGGCGCTACCGGGCCCGGGCCTTCGGCCGCATCACCCAGGACCGGCTCGACGCCCTCAAGGCCGGGGTCACGGTGGACGGCGTCCGCTACGGTCCCGTCGAGGCCGTCATCGACAAGGCCCGCGACGGCGCCTCGGGCGCCAACCTCTGGATCAGCGTCACCCTATCCGAGGGCAAGAACCGCGAGGTCCGCAAGGTGCTGGAGTCAGTGGGCCTCAAGGTCAACCGGTTGATCCGCCTGGCCTATGGCCCCTTCGCCCTTTCCACCCTGCCGCCGGGCGAGATCGAGGAGGTCGGCCCCCGGGTCATCCGCGAGCTCTTCTCCGACCTGATCGCGGCCGAGGACCTGCCGAGAGGCGACCGTCCGCAGTGGAGCCGTCGCGCCCCTGTCTCCGAGAAGCGCCGGGAGGTCGCCCCGGTCGCATCCCCCGCCGGCGGCGCTGCGGAAGCCCGCGCCCGGCCCGCGTACAAGACCGGCTGGGCCCGGCCCAAGGCCAAGCCGGCGCCCCCCCGGTCGCCCCGCAAGGGCCCCTCGCGCAAGACGGACGCCCCGCGGCCCGGCATGACCGAGCTGGGCGGACCCGGCGGGCCCCCGAAGGCCCGCGCCGTCAGACCTTCTGGATCTCCACCGGCTGGCGGGCGCCCTCCAGGGCCGCGCGGGCCGAAGCGGTCCGCATCACCTCCAGGAAAGAGCGGCGCTCCTCGGAAAGGCCCTCCGAAAGGGGGCGGTCGAGGGCCGCGCGGGTAAGCCGCTTGGCGGCGGCGATACCCTCCGCGCCGCGACCCTCCCACTCGCGCGCCATCTCCAGGGCGCGCGCCAGGGGGTCGGCGGACACCTCATGCACGAGGCCGATGGCGTGCGCCTCCGCGCCCGTGAAGGTCAGGCCGCGCAGGACGATCTCCAGGGCCTTGGCCTCGCCGACCACCCGGGGCAGGCGCTGTGTGCCGCCGCCACCGGGGAAGATGCCGATCCGCGTCTCCGGCAGGCCGATCGAGGCCGCGTCCG
The DNA here is from genome assembly GCA_046093265.1 of Phenylobacterium sp. Classification (GTDB taxonomy): domain Bacteria; phylum Pseudomonadota; class Alphaproteobacteria; order Caulobacterales; family Caulobacteraceae; genus Phenylobacterium. The sequence continues at coordinate 7,898 of JBJTFE010000297.1, forward strand.
GGGTCGCGATCCGGATGTCGCAGGCCAGGGCCAGTTCGAAGCCCCCGCCCTGGCAGAGGCCGTTGATGGCCGCCACCACGGGCTTGTCGGCGGCGAAGATGATGTCGGTCAGCTCCAGGAAGCCGGG
>JBJTFE010000298.1:0-3660 GCA_046093265.1 Phenylobacterium sp.
GACCAGGTCCGGGTCCTCCTCGCCCTCGAAGGGATAGGGCCCCATGCCCAGCATGCCGTTCTCGGACTGCAGGGTGACCTGCATGCCGGGGGGGATGTGATTGGCCACCAGGGTCGGGATGCCGATGCCGAGGTTGACGTAGAAGCCGTCCTTCAGCTCGCGCGCCGCCCGGGCGGTCATGTCATCGCGGGTCCAGGGCATCAGGCGCTCGCCTTCTCGCTGCGGGGACGGGTGGTCAGGCGCTCGATCCGCTTTTCATAGGCCGGGCCCTGAAGGATCCGGTGCACGTAGACCCCCGGCGTGTGGATCATGTCCTTGTCGAGGGTTCCGGTCGGAACCAGGGTCTCGACCTCGGCCACGCAGACCCGGCCGGCCGTGGCCATCATCGGATTGAAGTTCCGCGCGGTCTTCCGGTAGATCAGATTGCCCTCGGCGTCGCCCTTCCAGGCCTTGACGATGGACAGGTCGGCTTGCAGCGCCCGCTCCATCAGGTAGGTCTCGCCGTCGAACTCGCGGGTCTCCTTGCCCTCGGCCACCACCGTACCCACGCCCGTGCGGGTGTAGAAGGCCGGGATGCCGGCGCCGCCGGCGCGGATGCGCTCGGCCAGGGTGCCCTGGGGGGTGAACTCCACCTCCAGCCGGCCCTCGATGTAGAGCCGCTCGAACAGCTCGTTCTCGCCGACGTAGGAGCTGATCATCTTGCGAATCTGGCCGTTCTCCAGCAGCAGGCCGAGGCCAAAGCCGTCGACGCCGCAGTTATTGGAGACCACGGTCAGGTCCTTCACCCCGGACCCGCGGATGGCCAGGATGAGGTTCTCGGGGATGCCGCAGAGGCCGAAGCCCCCGGCCATTACGGTCATGCCGTCGAACAGGACGCCCTGGAGGGCCTCGGCCGCGGCGGTGCAGGTCTTGGAAGCCATGGCGTATCTTACGTTGCATCGCAGCATTTGAAAACGCCCCGGACGTCTTTGGGACCCTCCGGATTGGCGCGGAGCCCCGCCGGGGTGTAGGAGGCGGAAATGAGCCAGACTTCCACCCCTTCCGGCCTGCCGCCGGTGGATTTCAATGACTGGTCCGCCGACTTCGAGGGCTTTTCCCGACGCCTGGGCGACAGCTTCGTCCGGTACGGTTTCTGCGTCATCGCCCACCACGACCTGGACCTGCCCAGGATCGACCGGGCGCTGGAGGCCTCCCGCGCCTTCTTCGCCCTGCCGGAGGAGGTGAAGCGCCGCTACGTGACCGGCGTCGGGGGGCAGCGCGGTTACACCCCCTTCGGAGTCGAGACCGCCAAGGACTCCCAGCACTTCGACCTGAAGGAGTTCTGGCATGTGGGCCGGGACCTTCCGGAGGGGCACCCCTACGCCGCGGTCATGCCACCCAATGTCTGGCCCGCCGAAGTCCCCGCCTTCCGCGAGGAGGTGTCCTGGCTGTTCCAAGCCCTTGAAGGCTTCGGCCTGAGGGTGCTGCAGGCCTTGGCGGTCTACCTGGGCCTTGTCCGCCACTGGTTCGACGACCCGGTCCGGGACGGCAACTCCATCCTGCGCCTCCTGCATTATCCGCCGGTCCCGCCGGACGGGCCGAATATCCGGGCCGGAGCGCATGGGGACATCAACGTCATCACCCTGCTGCTCGGCGCCGAGGAGGCGGGGCTGGAGGTCCTCGACCATGACGGTCGCTGGATCGCCGTGAACCCGCCGGCGGGATCCTTGGTCTGCAACATCGGCGACATGCTGGAGCGACTGAGCAACCGGGTCCTGCCCTCGACCATCCACCGGGTGGTCAATCCGGCGCCGGAGCGGCGGGGCGTCTCGCGCTATTCGACGCCCTTCTTCCTGCACTTCCGGCCGGACTTCGAGGTCCGCACCTTGCCCGGCTGCATTACACCGGAGCGGCCTGACGCCTTCCCCCAACCGATCACGGCGGACGCCTTCCTCCAGCAGAGACTGAGGGAGATCAAGCTGGCCTGACGCCCGGCTGCAGGGCCTCCAGCCCGGCGGCGTCCGACACCGTCACCGACAGGTCCGTCAGCAGGCCGTCGTGGATCGCGTAGATCCAGCCATGGACGCTGACATCCTGTCCACGGCCCCAGGCCTCCTGGACGAAGACGTCGGAGGCGACATTCCGTACCTGGCGGATCACGTTGAGCTCGCAGAGCCGGTCCAGGCGCGGGCCGGTCTCGAGAGCCTCAAGTTCGCCCCGGTTCTCGGCATAGGTCTCACGGATCGGGTGGAGCCAGTGATCGACAAGGCCCCGCCTCTGGCCATCGACCGCCGCCGCGACGCCATGGCAGCCGTAATGGCCCACGACCATGATGTGCCGCACCTTGAGGACGTCCACGGCGAACTGCAGGACGGATAGGTAGTTGGCGTCCTGCGGTGGGGCGAGGTTGGCGACGTTCCGATGAACGAAGAGTTCTCCGGGGTCCAGCCCGACGATCTCGTTGGCGGGAACCCGGCTGTCAGCGCAGCCGATCCAGAGGTATTCGGGGCTCTGCTGGCCCGCCAGGCGCTGGAAGAAGCCCGGGTCGACAGACAGCTTCGCCGCCGCCCATTTCCGGTTGTTGGCCTTGAGGTCCTCCAGCATTCAGGATTTCGGCGCCCCGGGCTGGTTGCGCGGGTGGGCGGCCTCGAAGGCCGGGTGGCCGGCGGCATGGTCCGCGACCGCCTTCAGGGCGGGCCAGCGGGTCATATCAAGGTCGTACCGCGCCGCCGCGTAGACTTGCGGGACAAGGAGGCAGTCGGCGAGCGTCGGCGTGGCGCCAAAGGCGAACCCCTCGCCGTGCCGGTCGACCAGTATCTCAAGGGCGTCGAATCCGTCGCCCACCCAGCGGGCGCACCAGGCCGTCACGTCATCGCGTGAGACGCCCAGGCCCTCCAGGGCCTTCTGGACGCGGACGTTGTTCAGTGGATGAATGTCGCAGGCCACGTTGTTCGCCAGGGCGCGCCCGTGCGCGCGTCCGTGAGGATCGGACGGCAGGAGGGCGGGCTCTGGATAGGTCTCCTCCAGCCATTCCAGGATCGCCAGGCTTTGGGTCAGGAGCTCCCCGCCTCCGGTCTCGAGGGCCGGCGTCAGGCCCTGCGGATTGCGGGCGCGATAGGCCTCGCCATGCTGGTCGCCAGCCCGCAGATCCACAGGGACGTTGTCGAAATCCAGCCCCTTCAGGGCGAGGCCGATTCGGACTCGGTAGGGGGCGGTGGCGGCCCAGAAGTTGTAGAGGGTGAGGGTCATGACGGTTACTCCAGGTGAAAGGACAGGGCGCCGACGCCCTCGACCTCGCCCTCGACGCGGTCGCCCGGCTGGAGCGGGCCGACGCCCTCCGGGGTCCCGGTGAAGATCAGGTCGCCCGGCGCAAGCGTCCAGAGCCGGGAGGCCTCGGCGATGATCTCGGCGACATTCCAGATCATGTCCGCGACAACGGCGTCCTGGCGGGTCATGCCGTTGACGGAAAGGCGAATGGCGCCCTGGGGCGGCGCCCCCGACCAGGTCCGGATCGCCGAGACCGGGCCTGAGGCGTCAAATCCCTTGGCGGCCTCCCAGGGCTGGCCCTTGTCCTTGGCCAGGGACTGCAGGTCGCGGCGGGTCAGGTCGACGCCCACGGCGTAGCCGAAGACGGCTTCCAGGGCCCGCTCCACGGGGATGTCCGCCCCGCCCGACTTCAGA